>JAFSFK010000132.1 GCA_017435245.1 Oscillospiraceae bacterium
CACCCAAAGGCTCCCTTGCCTAAAGGGAGCTGTCAAAAATCTTTGATTTTTGACTGAGGGATTTGCAGCAATCGGCATCAGTATACGATAGATTTCGGCGAATTCGTACAGTATCCCCCCGACCCGGCTGTTGCCGGGCCACCCCCCTTTAGGCAAGGGGGGGCGTTGGCTTGTACGCCTAATCTTCTGCTCGATAAACTGGAATTTAAAGCTTAAAAATGCCGCCCTTTGGGCGGCATTTTTGTGATGTCACTGTACAAAAGTAAACGTTTTCAGAACATATTCGTCACCAGTAGCAGGCATCGCGCTGAGCTCATAGGTGTAGGTCTTACCCGCTTCCAGTTCCATCTCACCAATGTAGGCGGCAAAGGCTGCCAGGTTAAAGCTACGGGCAGTTTCCCGAGCCTCGTAGTCGGTTCTTGCTGTCTCAAACTTATCCACTGGAGTAAACAGGGTCTGCTCCCAAGCCACCTCATCAGCTTCATCCTTGATCCGGATGGTGGTGCTGATCAGGCGGTAGTTGGTCTCCACAGTGCCGGTGGTCATATAGGCCTTTCCGGTCTTGTCGTTATCAATGGTCACCCAGCACTCCGGCTGCTTCCCTTCCAGCAGTTCCTTATTGGACAGGGGTACGTAGTAGTCCGTCAGCAGGGTCTGCAGTGTAAACTTCCGGTCAATGACCCAGGTGGTATTGGGCAGACTAAAGCTGATACCGTCACCCTGACCGTGCATAATGATATAGCTGGCATAAGGATCGATCTTACCCTCGGCATCCCGGAGGATCACCGGATCCTCGGCTACCAGACGAGTATGGTTGGCACTGCCTCCGGTCTCTTTATCGGTGTAGCGGGTGGTGGCGGCATCGCCCTTGTGAAGCAGTGCCAGACACTCCATCATAATTTCTTCGCTGTTGGCATCGTAGATCTGCTTGGTATCGGTAAGATCCTCTGCACCGGCATAGCCGCCTACCGCCAAGCCTCCGTCACCGGAGCCCTGGAGCATATTGTGAGTCCACTGCCACTGCGTGGAGGGAGATACCCGCACCCAGGACCAGTACACGCCGCCGGAGCAGTCCACGCCCATATACATATCAAAATTGTCGTAACCCATTACGATCTGCTTGGTGAAGTCCTTTAGAGTGCCATCCTCATTGAAGCAATAGTTGAACCGCTCCAGAGGACTGCACTTGCCGGTATAAGGAATACCATAATAGGTCTCACCCACGATAAAGAACTGGTTGTGCAGCGAGCTGGTGGGATAAAGGAAACTGAGGTTTTCATCCACCGTCCACTCGATGGTTCCCTGGGCACGCATAGCCTGCTCCACGGTATTGCGCATCTGCTGTGCTTCTTCGCTGAGGAACTCAGTGCTATTGGTATTGTCACGCCAGCGGCAATCGGTGTAGGTCACATTTTCCTCCACACCTGCCAGCTGAGTAAAGAGCTTGCCGCCCTGCAGATTCATAGGACCGGAGAAAGTACACTGCTCCACAGTAACGTTCTTCAGTTCACCGCCCAGCAGACCAACCGTTGCGGAAGCTTCTGCCTCGATCCGCACAGCCGATTCGCTGAAGGAGAGGGTACCGCTTGCCGCCTTGCCCACCAGACCACCGGCAACGGTCTTGCCGCTGACAGTCATACTGCCAGAAATCGCTGTGCACATATCCAGCTTGCCCTTGTTCTCACCAGCCAAAGCTCCTGCAAAGCCACTGTCTGCGGAAATGCTCACATTCTGCAGCTTCAGGCTGGCAACACCGCCCTCGTTCACACCGAAAAATCCGGTATAGCCGTCGGTGCCGGGGACAATGTTCAGATTTAAGATCACATAGCCCATACCGTCAAAGCTACCGGTAAAGGGCGCATCCTTTGTACCCACAGGGGTCCAGTCCGCACCTGCCATATCCACATCCCACAGCAGCTCAAACTTGCCGTCGGGATGCTTTGCCATATTGGCAAGACCCTCGGCGGAATGGATCTGGTAAACACCCTTTTCATTGGGCTCCAGCTCATTGACCCCGGAGAAGTCCGGTTTGGTCTCTTCCTCCGCTTCTGCCAGGACAGGTGCCGTCTCTTCGATCTGCTCCAAAGGCTGGGTAGGCTCCGCCTCCTTGGGGGCGCAGGCGCACAGCAGCACGGTCACAGTCGCCAGCAGCAGTGCCATCAATCTTTTCATCATAAGCGAACCTCCTTAGTGGTTCTTTCCCTTTAATCTTCAATCGCTGCCTTTCGGGCAACCACGCTGCGTACCCACGCCGGATCGAACTTAGGCATCCGGTCATAGGTGTAAAGACCGTTCTGCTCCTGCTCCACATCCGTCAGCTGGGTGTAGCACAGACCGAACATCTTATCGTTGTCCAGCAGAGCGTCGGTCAGGCCCTTGAACCGGGCCTTAAATTCTTCCTCAGAACGAACGGCGTTGCCATAACCCCAGCTCTTGCTTTTGTCATTTTCTTCTGCCGACCAGCGGATACCGCCGTACTCGCTGCAGAATACCGGCTCTCCGCCGTAGGTCTGACGGAATTCAAACCGTCCCCGATGGCTCTGGGGAGGATCAAACACCTCGTAGAGCTTATTTTCGGTCATCAGCAGATCATAGCGGCGCTTGAACTCCTCAGGATCCTGCTCATAATCGTGAATATCGTAAATATCCGTTTCCACGTGGAAGAAGCCGCTGGTATCGATACAGGGGCGGGAGGGGTCGATGGCCTTGGTGACCCGGTAGATCTGCCGGATCACATCGTCATACTGGGGATGGTTCTTTTTATCCCAGGTCTCGTTGAAGGGGCACCAACCAATGATGCTGGGATGGTTCCGGTCACGGGCAATTTCTTCCATCCACTCCGGCAGAATGCTGTAAATAGACTCCGGTCTGCTATGGTCCAGACCCCAGCTGGGGTATTCTCCCCAAACCAGATAGCCCATTTTATCTGCGTGGTAAAGCCACCGTTCTTCAAAGATCTTCTCGTGGGCACGGGCTCCGTTGAAGCCCATATCCATCGCCATACGGATATCCTTCGCAAGATCTGCATCTGTAGGTGCAGTATATACACCTTCAGGATAAAATCCCTGGTCCAAAATCAGCCGCTGGAATACAGATCTGCCATTGAAGATGAATTTTCCATCCTCCATACAGATGGTCCGCAGACCGAAATAGCTGGAAACACAGTCCTCGCCAAACTTCAGCTGCAGATCATACAGCCGACCGGCACCCAACTCCCACAGATGGATCTCCGACAAAGGCAGGGTCAGCACCACCTCACCACCGGCATTTTCTGCCAGCGCAAAGCCAACCGCTCTGCCCTCGTAAAACGCCTCAATGGAAAGATTCTCTCTGCCCGCCAGTTCTGCGGTAACCGTCAGAATGCCCGCCTGGGCGTTGGTGTCGTACTTAACGCTCTTAATGTAGGTCTTGGGAGTAAACTCCAGCCACACCGTTTGCCAGATACCGGTGGTACGGGTGTAGTAGCAGCCTCTGGATGCGTAGTCAATACACTGCTTGCCCCTGGGGATCCGTCCGTCCCGGACATCATCCCGGGCATAGACAGTGATCACATTCTCACCGGGCACCACCTGGGAGGTGATATCAAAACTGAAGGACACAAAACCGCCCTTGTGGCTGCCCACGGTCTTTCCGTTTACGAATACATCGCATTCATAGTCCACCGCACCAAAATGCAGCACCACTCTTTGATTGCACTGCGCCTCGGACAGGCACACCTTCTTTTGATACCATACACCCAGCATAAAATCCTTGTGCTCTACCCCGGAGAGCTTACTCTCCGGGCAGAAAGGCACTTGGATGGAGCCGGACAAAACTGCATCCGCATTTTGCAGTCCCCGGGCGTCACCACTTCTGGCGTTGTCGATCTCAAATCCCCAAACGCCGTTTAAGTTCAGCCAGTTTTCCCGCTGGAACTGAGGCTTCGGATGTTCCGGTCTAAAAATCATGGTATAAATCCTCTTAAGTCGTTAGTTCTTGGCTTTCTTCTTCCGCAGCACTGCCACAAGGATCACGATCACCGCCAGCAGGACCGCTGCCCCGCTGCCACCGATGACCAGAGGCAGGCTAAGCTGTTTTTCTTCCTGCTGGGCATCGGATTCTTCCTCCTCAACCGCAGCCTCACCGCTGCCCATATACAACTGGCTAAGGGACTGCTCACCCCGAGTCAGCAGGAATCCGTCACCGGATGCCTCATAATTATAAGGGCCAACGATCCAACGGGTAATGTCTTCATCCTGTAGCTTCACCTGGATCCTGGAATCGGCACCCAGGCCGTCACCGTGGATGCTGATGAACGCATTGTTCACCAGAACCAGATCACCGCCGTCGTTGTCGTAAACGGTGGTGTTGCCGATGATCTCGTAAACACCGGGCAGGTAGGACTCGGTATCTTCACCTTCGTTGTTGAGGTAGACAGCCGCATTACCGCCCTTATCCTTATTGCCGGTGATCACAGTATCTGCCAGAGTCACACTGCCGTTGGCCCAGATCACGCTGGCGTGGCTCTTAGCCACATTGTCCTTGACGGTGCAGCCGTGCATCTGCAGCTGACCCTTCAGAGCGACATACGCAACACCGCCCATATCCGCAGCATTGTCAGTGATCGTGCAATCTACCAGCTTGGCCTTGCCGTAAGGATCAAAGCTGATTACGCCGCCGTTGCCGTTGGTGCTGCCGCCATCGATGGTGCAGTTCTCCATATACAGGTTGCCCTCACGGTAAACGCTGAAGCTGCCGCCCCGTTCGGTAGCGGTGTTATTTTCGAAGGTGCAGTTTTTAATGGTGGCATCCACATCGTAGGCGATCTCGATGGCACCGGCTCTGCCGTCGCAGGTGTTGCCGGTGACCTTCACGTTCTCCATCAGCAAGGTGGATTCGTTGTAAGTACGGATGGCCGCAGAGGAACGGGTCTTGATATCGGATTCGTTGACGATCTTGTTATCGCAGACCTCTGCGTCCTTGATGATCAGGCTCAGGTTGGAGTAGATACCTGCACCTGCGCCGTGGGAAATGTTTTCATTGATCTTGCCGCCGTAGATCTCCGCCGCACAGTTGTGCAGACGGATACCGCCGCCGCCGTTGGGAGCCAGGTTGCCCTTGATCTCGCCGCCGTACATCATCAGCTTGCCCTGACCCTGAACCAGGATACCGCCGCCGGACTCATTACATTCATTATTCAGGATCTTCACATCGTCCCGCAGCTCCAGAATACCCGTCTCGCCACGGACACAGATACCGCCGCCGTTGTACTCGGTAATGTTGGATTCCACGCTGCCGCCGCTGAGCTTCACGGTGGCATTGGAGATGTACATACCGGCGCCTTCCTTCCCGGAAGTGTTCTTGCTGATGCTGCCGCCGGAAATGGTGGTGTCACCCACGATGGTCAGGCCGCCGCCCTGCATCTTGGCATCATTTGCGGTAATGCTGCCGCCGGACATAGTCAGCTTGCCGTCCTTGCCCACATAGATGCCGCCGCCGCCCTTTCTGGCTGCGTTGCCGCTGATGGTGCCGCCGCTGAAGGTCAGGCTGGAGGTCTTATTGACGTAGATACCGCCACCATAATTGACAGCGATGTTATTGCTTACCGTACCGCCGGACATCTGCATAGTACTTCCGGTCTGGATCATCACACCGCCGGAGGAACCCTTTGAAGTATTGCCGCTGATGCTGCCGCCGGTAAGGTAGACACGGCTGTTCTTTGCTGCCAGCACACCGCCGCAGATTTTTTCTGCCCGGTTCGTCAGGATCCTGCCGCCGCACAGGGTCAGCTTACCATTAGAGATATATATACCAGCGCCATCGCCCTTTGCATAGTTCTCCTGGATGACACCGCCGGAGAACTTCACATCGGCGGAGCTTGCCAGAATGCCTGCACCGGAGCCATTACCCGCATTGTGAGAGATCTCACCGCCGGAGATGGTCAGGCTGCCCTTGGTGATATATACACCGGCTGCGTTGTTGGCCTTATTCTTGGTGATCTTACCGCCGGAGATCACGGCATCCGTATCTCTCAGGCTCATACCGCCACAGGATCCGGTAGCGGTGTTTTCGCTGATCAGGCCGTCGGTCATATTGAACTTGCCGGAATCCACACGGACACCTGCGCCGTCGGTCTTGGCCTTATTTCCGGAGATCTCACCGCCGGAGATGGTCAAACTGGCCTCTGCGGTCACAGTGGTCTTATCCTCAGCAAAGCGGTTGTTGGAGTAAATACCGCCGCCGCCCAGCTTAAAGGCATCGTTTCCCTTGATGATACCGCCCTTGACGGTCAGGGTGCCGCCGTTGTTGTAGACGCCGCCGCCCATGCCGCCCTTATTGGATTGGATCTCACCGCCGGAGATCTCAACCACGGACTGGGAGGAATAGATACCGCCACCGTTGCCTGTGGACTCGTTAAAGCGGATATAGCCGCCGCTGAGCTTGAAGGTGGAGTTTGCCACATACACACCGGCACCGTTGCCGCCGCCGATATTGGCGCTGATGAGGCCGCCGGACATAGTCACCTCACAGGAATTTGCATAGAAGCCTGCTGCGTTGCCGGCAGTATTCTTTACGATCCGGCCGTCGGTGATGGTGACGGTGCCGTTCTGTACACATACGCCGCCTACATCGCTTTCAGCCTTGTTCTCAGCGATCTCCGTGCCGGAGATGGTCAGCTTGCCGTCATCCATACGGATGCCGCCGCCCATCAGCCTGGAGCTGTTGCCGTAGATCTTGCCGCCACTGAGCTCCAGAACGGTCTCGGCAACCAGCTTACCGTCTTCAGCGGTACGGTTCTGGGTATAGATACCGCCACCGCCGCCACCGGACACATTGTCCTTGATCAGGCCGTCCGCCATACGGATGGTACCGCCCAGAGTGGCAACGCCGCCGCCCATACCGCTCGCCTTGTTATTGAGGATCCAGCTCTTGCCGGACATTTCCATAGTTGCCTGGGCCAGGAACACACCTGCGCCCTTGCCGCCGGCCTGGTTGCCGGAGATCTGGCCGCCCTTGAAGTAGAAGGCAGCGCCGGACATATACACACCTGCGCCGTTGCCGGTACCGATGTTGCCGCTGACATTACCGCCGGTCATCGTCAGGTCACAGGTAGCCAAAATGCCCGCTGCGTTGCTGCCGATGTTGCCGGAGACCTCGCCGCCGGAGATGGTGGCTTCACCGTCACCCAGCCGCAGACCGCCGGCTGCGCCCTCTTCCGTGCCGTTGCCGGAGACCTTGCCGCCGGTCATGGTGAACTTACCGGAATCCATACGGATACCGGAGCCATCCAGCTTGGAAATGTTGCCGCTGATCTCACCGCCGTCCAAGGACATAACTGCCTTGGTTCCGTCGGACGCATTCTTAATGGCGACACCGCCACCACCGCCTGCGGCAGAGGTATTCTCACTGATCTTACCGCCGGACATGGTGAAGGTACTGCCGTAGTTGTACACACCGGCGCCGCTGCCCTCTGCGGTGTTGCCGCTGATGGTGCCGCCGGTCATATTCATGGTGGATTTACTCAGATACACTGCGCCGCCCTGCTTGCCTACGGTATTGCCGGAAATTTCACCGCCGTGGATCTCGATCAGAGAATTCTGCTGCACCACGATGGTACCGTTGCCTTCGGTGGCATTGCCGGTGATCTTGCCGCCATACAGGCGGAACGTGCCTTCCTTCAGGACGATCATTGCACCGGCACTGCCTGCATTGTCGCTGGCATCGGTGTTACCGCCGCTGATCTTACCGGCATTCTGGCAGTCGCAGATATTCAAGGTGCTGCCTGCCACACGGATGATACGCAGGTCCTGGGCAGACTGGGTAATGCTATGGCCGTTGAGGCACAGGGTGATCTCCTGTCCGTCGCCCACATTCCAGGCCTTGCTCAGTACCACATCGGCAATCAGATAGTAATGGCCGTCTGCGGTAGGCAGGCTGGTCTGATTTGCCCATTCGGTCCACTGCACTTCCTCGTGACCGCACTCGTCGGGAGTATGGGCCTTGTGAACAGCATCGGGATGGACGATCATCCAAATCTGATCGCCCCGGAGTTCAAAGGTTCTGCCGTAAATATCGCTGACATAGCAGGAAATATTTTCTTCGTTTCCGCCGGTATGGACCACTTCCTTGGGCATCTGTGCCGTGGTACCTGCACCGATCTTGGATTCGGCACTGAGATCCTCATGGCAGACCACCTGATCCTTACCCAGCAGCAGGTTGGATGCAATGCCGCTGACGGTATTTCCGGTGATCTCCACCTTGCCGCTCAGCACCAGATGCTTGATGGTCTCATCGCTGACCTTATACAGCACATAGACACCTGCGCCGTTGGAGGTAGCTTCATTTTCGGTGATGGAAACATTCTTCAGCACCACCGCAGGGTCGGTACCCTGGAGGATCATACCGCCGCCGTTCTTGGCGTGGTTCTTGGTAATGCTGCCGCCGGTGATGTTGGCCTTTGCGCCGCTGCCTGCAGCGATGCCGCCGCCGGCGCTGTTATCAGCGTGGTTTTCGGTGATGACGCCGCCTTCCATCTGGAAGGTGCCGTAAACATACACACCGCCGCCGTCTTTGGTGGCGATATTCTTCTCAATGCTGCCGTTTTTGAAATGGAAAGTGCCGTTGGATCCGATCACCGCTGCGCCGCCATCGATAGCCGTATTCTGGGAAATCTCACCGCCGGTCATCTCCACAACGCCCTTGTTGATGTACACACCGCCGCCGTTTCCGATTGCGGTATTGCCGCTGATCCGACCGTCGATGAACTTAAAGGTGGCATCACCGGTGACATATACACCTGCGCCGTGACCAACTGCGGTATTTTCGCAGATCTCACCGCCGTACATTTCAAACAGGAAATCCTTCTGCACAACGATAATACCGTTGCCATCGGTGTGGTTGCCGGTAATAATGCCGTCATACAGGCGGAAGGTACCGCCGTTTGTCAGCATAGCAGCACCTGCGTTGCCGGTATTGGCATCGTCGGTGGTCTTGCCGCCGGACAGCTTACCTGCAATATAAGCATCCCCATCCATATGAGCAGTACAATCGCAGATATTGACGGTGCTGCTGCCCACACGGAGCACACGCTGCCCCTCGGTCAGCTGGGTAATGTTATGACCGTTCAGGCAGATGGTGATGTCCTTGCTGTCCCCTGCGTTCCAGGTTGCGGTCAGCTCCACATCGCTTACCAGATAATAGTGGCCGTCGCTGATGGGAAGCTTGTCGGTATAGTTCCAAGCCAGCCAGGTCACGCTGCTTTCGTGGCAGTGCTCATAACCCGGGGTGTTTGCGTGGGTAGAACCGCCTGCAGGCTTATCCAACACATAGATCACGCCATCTCTGTACTGGATCATCTTATTCGTGTCGTCGCTGGTATAGCAGCCCACCGTTGCGATGGTGGAATTCTTAGCCACGGCAGTGTCGTTATAAGCACCAACGCCGATGGCGGAGGTTTTATCGAGCTGATCTTCGATCATACACCGGCCGGCAGCGACTGTTGCATTGGACTCAGCAGCACCCATATGGTTGCCGGTGATATTCACGATGCCGCTGATGGTTACGCTATCCTTGACGCCCACGTAGATACCGGCGCCGCCTCTGTCGGTTTCCGCTGCGGTGTTTCCGGTAATGGTCACATTCTCCAGACGGACCTTATCGCCGGCCTTTTCCACAGAGATACCGCCGCCACGTAAAGCGCTGTTACCGGTGATGGTACCGCCGGTGATATTCACCACCGCATTGCTGTTGGTGATCAGACCGCCGCCATAGGCGTTTGCCCGGTTATTTGCGATGCTGCCATCGTACATATTAAAGGTCGCACCTGCAACATATACACCGCCGCCATTGCCGGTTGCGGTATTTCCGGAGATCTCGCCGCCGTACATTTCAAACAGGGAATCCTTCTGCACAACGATAATACCGTTGCCATCGGTGTGGTTGCCGGTAATAATGCCGTCATACAGGCGGAAGGTACCACCGTTTGTCAGCATTGCAGCACCTGCGTTGCCGGCGTTGTTGTCATTGGTGGTGTCGCCGCCGGTGAGCTTACCTGCGACATAGGTCTGTCCATCCATATGAGCAGTACAATCGCAGATATTGACGGTGCTGCTGCCCACACGGAGTACACGCTGCCCCTCGGTCAGCTGGGTAATATTAAAGCCGTTTAAGCAAATGGTGATGTCCTTGCCGTCGCCAGCGTTCCAGGTCTTGGTCAAGTCAACATTATCAGTCAGATAATAATGACCGCTGTTGGTGGGCAGAGAATCGGTGCTGAGCCAATCGATCCAGGTCACATTACCGTGGTCGCCGGGAACATAGCCCTGCGTATCGGCGTGGTTGGGGGTGAAGGTAGGCTTATCCACCAGCAGCAGCTTGCCGTTTTCCAGCTTGCAGATCTTGGTGGGATCGTCGGGGATATAGCACTTTACGGTCTGCTCCGTCGCACCGGACTTGACCAGCACATTACTCGTTGCAGTCTGATAAATACCGATACCGATGGTAGAGTCAGAATTCAGATCCTGCTGCATAACCGCACGCTCTTCGGCTTTGGTGCTGCATACAAACAGGTTGGAAGCAACGGATTTTGCGGTATTGCCGGTAATGTTCAGAAGACCGCTGAGGGTCACAGAATCGTACTTGCCCACATAGATACCGCCACCCATATTACTGGCATTGTTGCCGGTGATAGCACAGTCCTTCAAAAGAACCTGATTGCCATCGCCCTGCACCACGATCGCACCGCCATTGTTGGCAGTATTGCCGGTGATGGCGCCGCCGGTGATATTCACGATGGTATTGCCGTTGGTGCAGATACCGCCGCCGGACTGGGAATTGGCGCGGTTATTGGACACTCTGCCGCCGTACATATAGAAAGCAGACTTGGCATTGGCGTCGCTGCTCAGAAGATACACACCACCGCCGTAAGAGGAAGAGATGTTTCCATCGATGCAGCCGTCATACAGGCAGAACATGCTGCCGCTTTCAATACTAACACCTGCGCCACGCTCAGAGGTATTGGCGCCGGTGATCTTACCGGCAGTGTAGACGCCGTTTTCCGTCTTGGCGGTACAGTCACAGATATTCACGGTGCCCTTCGTCACCCGAATGACCCGCTTGCCGGAGGCAGCCGTAATATTGCAGCCGTTCAAACAGATCGTAATGGTCTGGCCGTCAGCCACCTTCCAGGTGTCGGTCAGCTTCACATCCCCAGTGAGGAAATAGGTACCGCTTTCCGTGGGCAGCTTGCCGGTTTCATACCAGCCTGCCCAGGTAGCCGTATTATGATTGCAAGGGGTATATCCTGCGGTATTTGCGTGGGCCTTGCTTTCCGCAGGCTTGTCAGCAAGATAGAGCTTGCCGTTTTCATATTTTATGATCTTCTCAGGAGAGTCGCTGCTGTAGTTCCCCACAGTAGCCTGGGTCGCACCGGAGGTGATGATCTCAGTGCCGTTGGTCTTGCGCACACCGATCAAGGCATTGGGACCCAAATTTTCCTGGTAAGCCACCCGGACATCGCTCATAAACTGCACGTTTCCGGCAATTTTCCCGGTGCCGCCCACGTTGCCGGTAACCACCAGATTGCCGCTGAGGGTCAGCGCCTGGGTAGTGGTATTTGCCGCATTGTAGCCCACATACACACCGCCGGCGTTGGCGGTACCGGTGTTGCCGGTGATGGAGCAGTCCTTCAGCAGCACAGTGGGGTTGCTGCCCTGGACAATGATGCCGCCGCCGTTCTTTGCGGTATTGCCGGTGATGCTGCCGCCGGTAACATTAACAGTTGCTTTAGAGCCGGCTGCGATACCTCCGCCGGGGCCGCCGCTGGCGGTATTGTTGGCAACGCTGCCGCCGTACATATTGAAAGTACCTTCCGCAACACTGACACCGCCACCGCCGTTGTTGGTCTCGGTGGTGGTATTGCCGCAAATGCTGCCGCCGTGAAGGTTCAGCTCACTTTTCTTTTCCAGAAACACACCCGCGCCTCTGTCGGCGGTATTTGCGCCGGTGATCTTGCCGTTGCCATCGCAGTCATGGATATTCAGCACCGCACTGTTGGTAAGGTGAAACACACGCTTGCCGGCAGCTGCGGTAATACTGTTGCCGTTCAGACAGATGGAGAGGGTGGTGCCATCCAGCAGGTACTCCCCTGTCAGCTGCACCGACTGGGTCAGAATGATATTGCCGGAGGTAGGCAGTGCGCCTGTTCCGTCCCATTTGGTCCAGCCCTGAGCCTCGTGCTGGCAGACAGCCTCCTGCAGTACAGGCGCTTCCTCCTGCACAATGATCTGCTCTGTCCCTTCTGCAATGGCGCCAACAGGCAGCATAGTGCCTACCATTGTCAGGCACAGCAACATGGCCAAAATCCGCTTTTTCATAAGCTTTCCTCCCGATCACTCCGACTTATCGGAGATGTATGCATCAAACTTTGCATCAAAGATTTTCTTTCTTTTCATTTTTCCGGAACTCGGTAGCGGTAACGCCGGTGATCTCCCGGAACCGCTTGGAAAAATACCGGTCGCTGCGGTATCCCAGCCGGTCTGCGATCTGCTTGATGGGCAGGTTCGTCCGCTGCAGAAGATACTTGGCGTGGGTGATCTTCACATCCAGATAGTAAGCATACGGGGTGACCCCATAAAACTGCTTGAATTGTTTTTTTACATAGTCGTTGGAACGGTACACCGAAGCGGCGATCTCGTCCATGGTCAGATTCTTACGGTAATTGTTATCGATAAACCGCTTGACGATCTGCACCTCATCCGGCACATCCTGTTCCCGGCTCTCGTGCTGGCACAGCCGGATCAGAAGCTTCATCACCAGCATACCGCACTGCTCCATCACCTGCTCCACAGGGATGTCTTTTTTTACCACCTCGAAGATCTCTTCGAAGATGAATTTCAGCTCCTGGCAGTTTTTGTAGACCACCTTCTTGTGCAGACCAAAGGCCTGGACGATGGAAGCCACCGCCGTTCCCCGGAGGTTGATATAGATCTTGGTCCAGGGATCGTGTTTGTCCGGATAGTAGGCGTGTCTGGATTTTTCTGTCAGTATGTAGATGTCACCCTCAGAAGGGTGGTATTCGTTCTGCTCGACCCGAAGGGTACCGGTACCGGAATATACATATTCAATTACGGTCTTGGTAGAATACTCCCGCTGCATCCGGTAGGTATCATCGCAATAGGAGATACCCGCATGTGTCACCCAGAAGGGGGGATTGCTCTCTGAGGGAATCAAGAAATAATAGGCATCTTCACAGGCAAAATCGGAACCTTTCACCACCGGTCACTCCTTTCCACGGTGAGCTTGTGCGTTTTCACAGAAACACTCACTCCATAGTAACCCTATTTTGTTAATATTATATCCCCCCGCAGTGGCATCGTGCAATATCATATTCGATTCAATTTCTACCAAATTTGATTCTGGGGGTGTTTTTTCTCCCTGTTTTTTAACCTTAAATGATGTATCGCCAAAGTAAGTACCTGTCACACCGCCCCCAGACGGTGCAGTATCACAAATTCCGGTTTATCAATCTGTTGGATAGAACATTGTAGGGCGGGGTTATGACCCCGCCGACGCACCGATTTTTGAATTATGCGTATTGAAAGATAGCGGTGGGGTCATAACCCCACCCTACATAGATTGAGCGATAAACTGGAATTTGGAGATAACAAAAGGGCGTGCTGCAGCACGCCCTTTTGTAAGTTATACGCCCATTTCCTTTTTAAATTCTGCCAACTCCACGATCTGGCCACCCATTACACGGCTGCGCTCTGCCGCAAAGGCCACAAAATGGCTCTGGGCGGAACGGTCGATGGTGGTCATAGAGGAGGTGTCGAAATCGTCACCACGCATATAGCGGATCACATCGTAGACGATCCGGGCATCACCGCCGCCGTGGCCGGTGAAGTCATCGCAAAGGGCCTCCAGATCCACCTTATGTACTTCCCCGCAGAAGCGCTGATAGTACAGCTCCTTTTCCCGGAAATCTCCCCAGATCTCGCCTTCCGTACCCATCACCCGGATGGTACGGGTCTGGCGGTTTGTAAATCCCACCATCTGGAAAGATACAGTAATATCATCCTCCAGGAGCATATTTACCGTCTGGTGGTCCACCACATCGTTGTCCATCTTATAGACGCACCGGCCATAATTGGAGGTACGCAGGATCTCGGTGATATTCTCCTCAGTGGGCTCCGGATGGAGGATATTGGAAGGCCATCCCGGAATCCGGGACAGGTAATAGCGGTTTGCGTGGAAAGGACAGTCCAGTTTGCAATCTGCGCAGCGCTCGGTAGCTCCATCGGGGCAATTTTCTGCCTTGAAGTGGGTCAGCGCACCGAAGGAGCTGACCTTCAGGCAATCTTTTCCCACCAACCAGGGGAGAATATCCATATCGTGGCAGCACTTGGCCAAAATCATTGGGCTGGAGTCTGCCTCCTTATGCCAGTTGCCCCGGACATAGCTGTGGCTGTAATGATGGGCACCCACCTGCTCCATAGCCTCGATAGACATCACCTTGCCTACCACACCCTCATCGATGAGCCGCTTGATCTGCTGGTAGAACACGGTGTAACGCAGTACGTGGCACAAAAACACCTTCCGACCCATTTTTTCCGCCGCCTGTACCAGCTCAATGCAGTCCTGCAATTTATTGGAAATAGGCTTTTCCAGCAGCAGGTCGTATCCCAGTTCCATTGCCTTCAAGGCGTGGGCACGGTGCTGGGCATCCTGGGTGGCTACCACCATAATGTCCGCCAGCTTGGGCTGCTCCAACAGAGCCTCAGCGCTGTCGAAAAGCCGCTCCTCGGGCAGATGCAGATATTTATTGGCAGCGTCCAGCCGCACCCGGCGGGTGTCCGCCATTGCGGTAATTTCCATTTCCTCCGGGTATTTCAGCGCCTTGGCGGCATAGGCCGTACCCCGGTTGCCCATCCCCATCACGGCAAAAGTGAGCTTTTTCATTTTGGGTTCCCCCTCATTTTTTCTTCATTATACCATAGCGGCAGCGCTTTGTCACGAAAACGCTTCCCATTAATTGACTGTATCTTCCTTTTTAATTATCATATCCCCACTTTCTGTCTGCCGCAACACCCTTTTCGATTCATTTTCTTCCAAATTTAATTCGGGTAAGGAAGCAACGATTGACAACCGTTCCCCCAATGCCTATTATTATGGTATCGAATTATATTCTACGGGAGGTGCACAATGAAGATCAAGCAGATCGTATTTACCGAGAAAAACAAAGCAGAACTATTGGATAAGGAAGCAGAGCTTCTGCCCGGTCAGGTTTGCGTGCAGACAGTGTTCACCACCATCAGCCCCGGTACTGAGCGTGCCAACATCACCGGTGACCTGAACATCAGCATTCGGGAGATCCTGACCGAGGCCAAGTTCCCCCGTACTGCCGGCTATAGCGCTTCCGGCATCGTCACCGCTGTAGGCGAGGGCGTGACCCACGTTGCCCCCGGCGACCGGGTGGTGGTGTTTCTGGGTGCTCACAAGGATTTCAACACCGTACCCGCCCACAAGGTGGTCAAGATCACCGATGACCGGATCAGCTTTGAAGAGGCTGCGGTCAGCTTTATCGCCACCTTCCCCCTGGCAGCGATCCGCAAGACCCGGCTGGAGGTGGGCGAGAGTATGCTCATTATGGGACAGGGACTGCTGGGTCAGCTGGCAGTGATGCTTGCCAAGGCCGCAGGTGCCGTTCCTGTCATCGCCGCCGACCCTGTGGAATCCCGACGGGAAGAGGCTCTGAAAAACGGCGCTGATTATGCCTTAAATCCCTTTGATCCCGATTTTGCCAAAAAGGTCAAGGAGCTCACCGGCGGCGGTGTCAATTGCGCAGTGGAGGTCACCGGTTCCGGTCCCGCCCTGGATACTTGTCTGGACTGTATGGCAAAAATGGGCCGCATCGCCCTGCTGGGCTGTACCCGGGATAAAAATTTTACCATCGACTACTACCGCAAGGTCCACGGCCCCGGAATCACACTCATCGGCGCCCATACCGCTGCCCGTCCCGACCACGAATCCTATCCCGCCCATTTCACCCACAAGGACGATATCCTGACAGTGCTGAAGCTGTGCGCCGCCAAGCGCATCGACATCAAGCGGATGTGCGGTACCTATTACTCCCCCGCCGATTGTCAGAAAGCTTTCGATGGTCTGATCTATGACAAGAACTTCCCCATTGTTGTTCAATTTGACTGGAGGATGCTGTAATTATGTATCAAGGCAAAAAAGTACTGCTCATCGGCGGCGGTGGTTCTTTGGGCCTGTACGCTGCCCAAGAGCTGGTGGACAAGGGCTGCTTTGTGGATGTGCTCTGTAAGGAAGATCACCTTTCCGACGATCCCAAGCTGCGGTTTTTCAATATGGATGCCACTTTGGAATGCCTGCAACGCTTTATGTCGGACAAGCACTATGACGGTATCATCAATTTCCTCCACTATGTGGATATGGAAAACTATAAAAACGTCCACCGCTTTTTGACAGCCAACACAGGTCACCTGATCTTCCTGTCCTCCTACCGGGTGTATGCCGACCTGCAGCATCCTATTACTGAGGAGGCGCCCCGTCTGCTGGACGTGACCGAGGACAAAGAATTTTTGGAAAAAGAAACCTATGCTCTGGCAAAAGCCCGGGCTGAGGATTATATCCGCAGCGAAACGAACATCACCAACTGGACCATCGTCCGTCCGGTGATCTCCACCTCTTTCCGGCGTTTTGACCTGGTGAGCATCTCCGGCAGCCGGCTGATCCGCTGGACAAAAGAGGGCCAGGTGATCCCCCTGCCGGACAAGGCAAAGGATCTCATCGCCGCGGTGGACTGGGCAGGTAACACCGGCAAGCTGATTGCCAACCTGCTATTTAAAAAGGAAGCTTTCGGTGAAGCCTTTACTATCTCCTCCTGTCAGAACCTGACTTGGGGTGACGTGGCAGGCTATTACGAGGAGCTGATCGGTGCGAAATTCAACTGGATGGACACCGACGAGTATATCCGCGTCCACGCACAGGACAACCTGTGGTCGCTGATCTACGACCGGCTGTATGACCGTCCCATCGACAACAGCAAGGTGCTCCGGGTCACCGGCTTAACAAAAGAAAACTTTACCCCTATGAAAGAGGGCATCAAAACAGAACTTGCAAAATTGGAGGGTTAATAGATGAAAGCTATTTTGGTAAATGACGACCGAAGCCTGCGCTGGGATAACGTTCCCGATCCCGTATGCGGCGCAGAAGACTGTTTGGTTAAGATCGAGGCTGCCGCACTGAACCGTGCTGATCTGATGCAGCGTGAGGGTGATTATCCTCCCCCTCCCGGCTGTCCTGAGTGGATGGGTCTGGAGATCGCCGGTACCATTATTGAGGTAGGCGCTGAGGCAGCTGTAAAGTCGGGCTGGAAGGTTGGCGACAAGGTCTGTGCCCTGCTGGGCGGCGGCGGTTACGCAGAACTCGTCAATGTCAAATACGATATGCTGATGCCTGTTCCTGAGAACTGCTCTATGGTGGAGGCTGCCGCTATCCCCGAGGCATTCGCTACCGCATACCTAAACCTGTTTATTGAGGGCAAGATCCAGCCCGGCAACACGCTTTTGATGAACGCCGGCGCATCCGGTCTGGCATCCGTGGTCATCCCCATGGCCAAAGCCTTCGGTATCCGGGTCATTACCACCGTCCGCTCCGACGAGGACGTGGAAGCCATCGGCCATCTGGGTGCAGATGTCATCGTCAACACCCGGAAGCAAGACATCGTGGAAGTTTTGAAGCAGCAGTTGGCCGAGGGTCATAGCGTGGATGTCGCCATCGACTGTCTGGGCGGCGAGATCATGGGCAAGTGTATCCACTATCTGACCCATGGCGCCCGCTGGATCATGATCGCAGCTCTGGCCGGTCAGCATACCCAGATCGACCTGAAGAATATCTACGTCCGCAATGTCCGGATCATCGGTTCTACTCTGCGCTCCCGCACGCCCGAGGTAAAGGCTCAAATTCTGGCCAGCTTGGTCCGGGATGTGTTCCCCAAGGTATCCACCGGTGAGGTTAAGCCCACCATCTACAAGGTCCTGCCCATCCAAGAGGCAGAGGCCGCTCACGATATCCTCTACAAGGGTCAGAACGTAGGTAAGGTAGTCCTCACAGTCGGCTAAGCGCTCAAGCAATCAAAAAAACCGGACGGTCCCCGTCCGGTTTTTTGCATCTCAAATTCCAGTTTATCGGCCGGAATGCCCCGGCAGGCAATGCGTGCCCGTTGCGGTGATCATCGAAAAAATCTACGCTCGGTATCGATCCATCTTCAAATTCCGATTTAACGCTCTGACGAGCGAATTGAAAATTGAAAGTTGAAAGTTGAAAATTGTGGTATTTTCCTTCGGAAAATAATTTAAAACGTCGGCGTAGCCGACACAATCATTTTCAATTTTCCATTTTCCA
>JAFSFK010000133.1 GCA_017435245.1 Oscillospiraceae bacterium
GACTTCTGGTACGAATCCTCCCAGATGGTTCAGGCCATGATCCGCAATAAGAACAAGAAGAACCAGGAAAAGATTGAAGAACTGCAGCTGTTCATTCAGCGTTTCTCCGCCAACAAGTCCAAGGCCAAGCAGGCAACCGCCCGCCGCAAGCTGCTGGACAAGCTGACCGTTGAAGAAATGCCCTGCTCCACCCGCCGCTATCCCTTCGTTGGCTTTATGCCCGAGCGGGAACTGGGTAAGGACATCCTCACCGTTAAGGATGTTTCCGTCACCGTGGACGGGGAGAAGCTGCTGGACAATGTCTACTTCTCTGTGGGCAAGAATGATAAGATCGCTTTCGTAGGTGAAAACGAGAAGGCACAGACCGCTCTGTTCAAAATTCTGATGGGTGAGCTGGAGCCGGACGAGGGCTCTATTAAGTGGGGCATCTCCACCATCCGCAGCTACCTGCCCAAGGATAACTCCGAGTATTTCGAGGGTAACGATATGGAGCTGGTGGACTGGCTGCGCCAGTATTCCGTGAAGAAGGACGATGTGTACCTGCGTGGTTTCCTGGGCCGCATGCTCTTCTCTAACGAAGATGTATTCAAGCCTGTGAATGTCCTCTCCGGTGGTGAGAAGGTGCGCTGTATGCTCTCTAAAATGATGCTCAGCGGCGCCAATGTGGTGCTGCTGGCATCCCACGACCACGAGATGCTGACCTCTACCTGTAACCGTGTCATCGCCTTCCAGCCGGACGGCACCATCATCGATAAGTATGGCACTTACGACGACTATCTGGAATGGATGGCTCAGAACAGAGCCAACGGATAAGGAGCTAAAATATGCAGAAGATCTTAGATATTATTTCCGCAAAAGTACAGCAGGCATTTGTGGATGCCGGTTATGAGGCATCCTACGGCAGAGTAACCGTTTCCAACCGTCCCGACCTGTGCGAGTATCAGTGCAACGGCGCTCTGGCAGCTGCCAAGGCCTACAAGTGCGCCCCCATCCAGATCGCCAACGCCGTGGTGGAAAAGCTGAACTCCGGCGACTTCTCTATGTGCGATGCTGTCATGCCCGGCTTTATCAACTTAAAGCTCAGCGACGCTTTCCTTCAGAATTATCTGGAGGAAATGCGTAATGCCGAGGATTTCGGCGTAGAAAAGTTCGGCGCAGGCAAGACCGTCATCGTGGACTACGGCGGACCCAATGTCGCCAAGCCTCTGCACATCGGCCACCTGCGTAGCGCCATCATCGGCGAATCCCTCAAGCGGCTTTATAAATTCTTCGGCTACAATGCCATTGGCGACATCCACCTGGGCGACTGGGGTCTGCAGATGGGTCTGATTATCGCTGAACTGCAGGAACGCCAGCCTGATCTGTGCTACTTCGATGAAAATTACACCGGTGCGTATCCTGCCGAGCCTCCCTTCACCATTTCCGAACTTGAGGAGATCTATCCCGCCGCTGCCGCCAAGAAGAAGGAGGACGAGGCCTTTGCCGACAAGGCACACACCGCAACCTACGAGCTGCAGTCCGGCCGCCGGGGCTACCGTGCCATCTGGAAGCACATTATGAACGTCTCTCTTGCGGATATGCGCAAGATCTATGACAATCTGAACGTCCACTTTGAATCCTGGCTGGGCGAAAGCGATGCCGATCCCTACATCCCCGCTATGGTGGAGGATATGAAGGTCAGAGGTATTGCCGTTCAGAGCGAGGGCGCATGGGTCATCCCTGTGGCGGAAGAAACCGACAAGAAGGAAGTTCCTCCCTGCATCCTCATTAAGTCCGACGGAAGCGCCATCTACGCCACCACAGACCTGGCTACCATGGTGCAGCGTATGCAGGACTTGGGGCCCGACCAGATGCTCTACATCACCGATAAGCGCCAGGCACTGCACTTTGAGCAGGTGTTCCGTGCCGCCAAGAAGAGCGGCATCCTGCCCGGAGATTATCCCGTAGACCATCTGGGCTTCGGTACGATGAACGGTAAGGACGGCAAGCCCTTCAAGACCCGTGAGGGCGGCGTTATGCGCCTGGAGCGGCTCATCGCCGAGATGACCGACTTCGTCCGTACCAAGGTTGTAGAAAACAAGATCGTCGCCGAGAACGAGGTGGAGGAGACCACCAAGAAGATCGCTATGGCGGCTCTGAAGTACGGTGACCTGAGCAATCAGCCCACCAAGGATTATATCTTCGATATGGACCGCTTCGCCGCCTTCGAGGGTAATACCGGCCCTTATATCCTGTATACCATCGTCCGGATCAAGTCCATCCTGGCCCGCTACGGCGCTTGGGAAACCCTTCCCATTCAGGCGCCTGCCAATGCCTATGCCAAGGATCTGATGCTTGCCATCACCCGCCTTGCACCGGCACTGGAGAGTGCCCTCAAGACGTTCTCTCCCAATCTGATCTGCGCCTACATCTATGAGCTGGCAGGCGCTGTCAATAAGTTCTACCACGAGACCCGTATCCTCACCGAGGAAAACGAGCAGCTCAAGGCAGGCTATATTTCCCTAATTGCCCTTGCCAAAAATGTGCTGGAGCAGTGTATCGACCTGCTGGGCTTCTCCGCTCCCGAAAAGATGTAAAAACAAAATTCCCTCCCCACCGGGGAGGGAGTTTTTGCTTCTCAGACTGCATCCTTACCAAGAATGCAATACGCAAAAATACATCGAAAATTTTGTAAAAAGGGGTTGACAATTCTGTCTCTGTGCGATATAATACACAAGCTGTCTGCAAGATGCTGCTATAGCTCAGTCGGTAGAGCGCATCCTTGGTAAGGATGAGGTCGCCAGTTCAAATCTGGCTAGCAGCTCCAAAAAAATAACCAAGACCTTTTGGTCTTGGTTATTTTTTTGCGCTGCGCCAGATTTGAATAATCTAAATGCAAGTGTCCGGTGGACACTTGCTGCCACCAGGTCAAAAACTGGTGGCTACATTTATTTTTGCCTTGGCAAAAATGCAAACAAATCTGCTGGCAGCTTACACAAAGGAAAGCCGTGGATATCCACGGCTTATTTCTTATTGTCAGCATTTCGGCAATGCTGCTTAAGTATCATATTGATATATTGGGATAGTGAACGATCATCTTCTTCTGCTTCCTGCTTGATCCGTTCCAAAAGGTCGCTGTCAATGGTAATGCTGATTTTCTCTTTTAACGGCTTCAAAGTAATCACCTCGAAGATAGTATAAGATATAATCGGTGAAAATATTGACAAGTAGCATAAAGTAGGATAAAATAAGATTTAGAAAAGGCGCACTTTTCGATATAACAAGAAATGAGGTATGAATATGAAAAAAGCAATTTCCCTGCTCTTGGTACTTGTGTTGTGCCTATCCCTGTGCGCTTGCGGAGGGAGCAAACTCTCTCCAGAAGAACGCCTGCACGATGAAGTGAAGGAATACATCAGCACAAACTATCGTATCCAAATTGGCAGTTCAGTTAGTGAAGCGGTCAATGTTGATGTGGCATCCGTTGTTGAGATGAAGGAAAATTGCGAATGGGCAGTTCTGGGAACTTACACAGTCAAGATTGATAAGGAAATCATGTCTGCTAAATTTGGTTTGGTCGCAGCTTATGATGAGACAAGTGATAGTTTTACTTTCTCTCAGGAAGAATTTGATGATTTTAAGTAATTCTCTGTCCCAAAACAGAAAGAATAGGGGCGTAAATCTATGAAATTCTGCACACATTGTGGAAAAGAATTGATAGACGAAGCGGTAGTTTGTACGAATTGCGGTTGTGCGGTGAATGGTGCCAATAGTATCAAGGGTGCCGATGCAGATGATGATGTCCCCAATGGCGGGTTAAATATCCTTTCGTTCTTTATTCCGTTGGTTGGTTTCGTCCTTTATTGTACAATGCAGGGTCGAACACCACGAAAAGCCAATCAAATCGGCGTGTTCGCATTGGTTGGTTTTATAATCAACATCGTGTTTTTGGTTGTACTGACTATGTAAAGAGGGATGCAGTATGAAATATTGCGAAAAGTGTGGTAATCAACTGTTAGATGAGGCCATTATGTGCCCTAAGTGCGGATGCGCTGTCGCTGGTAAACAGCCAACAAAGGCACAGAACGAATACGCAAAGAATCAAGCCAAAGGTGCGGCCATGATAATCGCAGCGATTGCGATCGTTGTTTTTGTGATTGTCGCTGCGGTAATCCAGTATAATGGATAAAAGCCAGAAGGAGCGGACTTGCGTCCGCTCCTTCTTGTTACACTTCCAAAAGGCTCTTGTAGTTATAGGCGGTGGTGCGGCTGATATCGCAGCTCCTTGCCAATTCGCTGATGCTCAACTGCTTGCTCTTGCGCAGGAAATAAAAATGCAAACAAATCTGCTAGCAGCTCACACGCTGTCCGTATCTCTTCGCTCACCTAAGATTTTTTGAATTATATGAATAATCTCATTTCGCATCTGTGAATTTTCCATTTTTTCATAATCTGCTAATACTTTTTTCAGTTTTTGAGTTTTCTGCCTTTTTAAGTATCCGGTAACCGAGTGATCCACCTTTTGCCCTCCGTTCTTTTCTTAATCTAAGTATATCAAATATGCATTGCTTTTGCAATGCATATTTTTCCTTATTTCTCTCGTATGATAATTGCAATACAATTGTACTGCGAGGTGCCGATATGCCTAAATTTAAGATTCCTGAGACACCGCCCACAATCAATAAGACCATTCGTTTCCCCAGTGATGTAATAAATGATGTTGAGAATGCTATCCAAGGAAAAGACTGTACCTTTTCCTCTTTTGTCATCGCAGCCGTGAGAATGGCTCTTGAGGATCTGAAAACTGATACTGAATAATCGAAAAGGGCACATCCGATCGGATGTGCCCTAAAATCATTCTATCTTCGCCCACTCGGGGTATGCTTCAAAGCTGACGGTTTTTCCTTTATGGGGAAACGTGATCTTGCAGGAAAAGAGCATGGGTGCAGTCTCTTCTGCCCGGGAGCCGTATTTGTGGTCTCCCACCAAGGGGAATCCTCGGCTGGAAAACTGCACTCTGATCTGATGGCTACGCCCGGTATGTAAGCGGATAGCAACTAGTGACCGCTCCGCTGCCGTAATGCGCTTAAATTCCAGCCGTGCTGCTTTCACGCCGGTGCGCTGTTTTTTCACCACAAAGACCTTATTCTTGCGGCTGTCCTTAAACAGCAGGTCCTCCCAGTCGCCGGATTCCGGCGGCGTACCGTGGACCAGCGCCACATACTCCTTGACCATCGAGCCATCCTGGATAGCCTTGCTGAGCCGGGCAGCGGCAGTCTTATTACGGGCATAGACCATCACACCGCCCACATTCTTATCCAGACGGTGGAGGGTGAATATCTCGCCGCCCAAAAGCTCCGTAAGCTGCCCTGGAACGTCCTTTTCCGAATCCAGTCCAACCGGCTTGACGCAGACCGCAATATCCGCATCGGTATATAACAGTTCCATTTCCTCACCCCTTTTCAACAGTATACCAAAGAAACAGGGAATGTCAAATTTCGGTTTATGGAGCTGTTTGTTATCGCACCCAAAGGCTTCCCCTCAAGGGGAAGGCTTGGATCGTGCGTTTTTTGATCAGCTCGACGAACTGGAATTTGAAAATCTATTTCATAGGCAGGGTGTGGAGGATCTGTGCGGTAATACTGCGGAACTCGCTGATGTCTGTGGTTTTGCGCAGGGCTTTCCACAGCTTATCGCTGTTTTCAAATTTGTGGATAAGGAAGCCCCAGTTTTCTTTCAGCCGGAACATGGCATTTCTTGGCCCGCCGAAAGAAACCACATATTCTTCCATCAGTTCGTTTAAAAAGCCCTCCAGGGTGTCCCGGCCAGTACCTTCGGGCATCAGCATACCGGGGTCACCAATAAGACCTCTGCCGATCATCACCGCATCCACAGTGGGAAACTCCTTTTGCAGCGCCTCTGCTTGGGAACGGCTTAAAATATCGCCGTTGTAGCACACCGGATTTTTGCTGACCTCCACGCAGTAGCGGAAAACCTCCATATCCACATCCCCCTTATAGAAAGCGCTGCGGATCCGGGGATGAACCGTCAACTCCTTAATGGGATAGCGGTTAAAAACTTCCATCAGCCTGGGAAATTCTTCTGCATCAGAAAAGCCAATCCGGGTCTTAATGGAGATGGGCAGGACGGAATCCCGGAAGATCTCCTCCAGAAAGGCATCCAGCCCATCCGGGTCTCTGAGCATACCGGAGCCTTTTCCCTTGGCGGTGACAGTACCGGAGGGACAGCCCAGATTGAGATTCACTTCCTCATAACCTAAGTCCCGGCATTGGGTGCTCATCCACACAAAATCCTCTGCTACTTTGGTCAGCAGCTGAGGAACAACAGTAATGTCCATACTGTCAGCCGGGGGCAGCTCTCTGGCCTCCCGGGGTGTCAGCGCCCGGTGAACGGTGGGGGAGAAGAAGGGGGTATAATACCGGTCAAGACCTTTTGGAAAGTATTTGTGGTGAATACGGCGGAAGGTGCTGTCGGTCAACCCTTCCAGAGGCGCAAAATAATAACGCATATGTATACTCCTTGAAAATGGGTGTGCCGGTGGGCACACCCATTTAAATTCAGATCTCCATAATCACGGGCAGGATCATAGGGTTGCGTTTGGTGGTCTTGAACAGGTAGCCGCTCAGATCGTTCTTGATGGCGGACTTGAGGGCACTGTAGTCCTTGATATGTTTGCGGGCGCAGCGCTCGATGGCCTCCATGGCAACACACCGCAGCTCCTCCATCAGCTCCTCGGATTCTTTCACATAGATAAAGCCCCTGGTGATAATATCCGGGCCGGAGATCACACCACCGTCCTGGCTGGAGATGTTGACGCACACAACGATCATGCCGTCCTGGGCAAGATGCTTTCTGTCCCGGAGCACTACGCTGCCCACGTCACCCACACCGGTACCGTCCACAAACACCTTGCCGGCGGTGACGGTGCCATTAATCTTGCAGGTCTTACGGGTAAATTCGATCACATTACCAAGCTCTGCGATCCGCACATTCTTTGCAGGCAGACCCAGTTGGGTGGCAAGCTTGCCGTGCAGCTGCAGGTGGCGCTGCTCGCCGTGGACGGGAACGAAGAATCTGGGCTTGCACAGGGCGTGGATGATCTTCAGCTCCTCCTGACAGGCGTGACCGGATACGTGCAGGCCCTCGCTCTTTTCATAAACAACGTCAGCGCCCTTGCGGTAAAGTTCGTTGATGATCTTGGAAACTGCTTTTTCGTTGCCGGGGATGGCAGAGGCGGAAATGATGATCCGGTCCCCGGAAACGATATCGATCTGCTTGTGGGTGGAAAATGCCATCCGGTACAGAGCGGACATATTCTCGCCCTGAGAGCCGGTGGAAACGATGACCACTTTGTTTTTGGGCAAGCTCTTGACAGCCCCCAGATCCACGATCAGACCGGCAGGAACCTTGATATAGCCCAGCTCCTGCGCAACTTTCAGCATATTTTCCATGCTCCGTCCGGTGACGGCCACCTTTCGGCCGTAGCGCTGGGCGGTGGCAAGGACAGCCTGGATCCGGTGCATATTGGAGGCAAAGGTGGTAACGATGATCCGCTGGTCGCAGTTTTTGAACTGCCGGTCCAGACTCTCCGCAACGATGCTTTCGCTGGGGGTGTAGCCTGCCCGTTCCACGTTGGTGGAATCGCACAGCAGGGCCATCACGCCCTGGTTGCCCAGCTCACCCAGACGGGCAAGGTCGGTCATACCGTCCTTGGCGGTGGGGTCGATCTTAAAGTCGC
>JAFSFK010000134.1 GCA_017435245.1 Oscillospiraceae bacterium
AAATACCAGCAATAAGCGAATCAATCTTTTCATTGTTTCATACCTCCTGTCTTATTTGCCGGCCGCAGCCTTTTTCTTTTTACCCAGGATCAGCAAGATCAGCACGATGGCGATGACTGCCACAGCCAGTGCGCCGCCGCCGATCCAAACTGTGGGAGTGATGGTGATGCGATCCTCACCGTCGGTGCTGCCGGTGTCCTGCGCCTGTGCGGAGACCTCAGGCTCGGTAAGGCTTCGGGTGCCGGCGGTTACGATGTAGATGGTGTCGCCGCCCTCATAATTGTAAGCGCCACGGAGCAGCTGGGTCAGGAAACCGGAGTGGAGGCGGATGTTCATATAGGTGTTGCCGGTCAAGCCTTCGGCGGAGATGGCAATACCGGTCTGCTCACCCATATACATATCGCCGCCCTCGTTGTCCTTGACGATCATCTCGCCGCCCATCTTGTGAGCGCCACGGATGTAGGATCTGCCGTCATATTCGGATGCGTGGTAGTACAGGGCGTAGCCCTCACCGCCGGAGCGGTTGCCGGTAACGGTGACGTTGCTCAGCGTGGAGTCGTCCACCAGCCAGATGCCGCCGCCCTCCGCCTTGGAGGTGTTGTTGGTGACTTCCGTATCGCTGATGTTGATGTAGGAGGCAGTATCTGCGTAAATACCGCCGCCATTGGTGCCGGAGGTGTTGTTGGAGATCACACAGCCTTCCACATACAGTACCGGATGACGCACACGGGTATTTGCGAAGACATCGGTGGCGATGGCACCGCCTTCCAGCGTTGCGTGGTTATCGTCGAAGACGCAATCCTTCAGCAGGAAGCCGCCCTGGGTCCACATACCGCCGCCTTCGGTTCCGGCGACATTACCCTTGAAGGTACAGCCGGTGATCTCACAGTCCTTCAGCGCAGACATTACATAAACGCCAGCGCCCTGGGCTCCGGAGGTGTTGTTCTCAAACAGGCAATCCTTGACCCGTACGCCCTCCAGACCGAAGAAGATCATCAGACCGCCGGCAAAGCTGGTTGCCTTGTTTTCCTTGAAGCTGCAGCCCTCTGCCTGGAAGGACTGGAAGCGGTCCTGGGTACGGACGCCTGCTCCTTCACGGGCCTCGTTGCCGATGACCTGCACCTTCTTCATGGTGACTGCACTGGGCTGAGCCTCGGTGCCCAGGACGATCAGACCGCCGCCCAGAGAGGCTGCCTTGTTGTAGGAGATCTCACAGTTTTCGTAGTGACCCACAGAACCTCTCAGATGGTAGATACCGCCGCCCCAGCCGTCGGACTGGTTGCCCGTGATCTTACCGCCGGTGACGGTGAAGGTGTGGTTCATAGACACATAAACACCGCCGCCGTAGTTCTTGGCGTAGTTGTTTTCGATGACACCGCCGGTCATCTTGGTCTCGGCCTGGGACTGCAGCAGCATACCGCCGGCAGGTCCGCCGGAACGGTTGCCTGCGATCCGGCCGTTGTTAATGATCAGCTCGGGCTGGGCGTCAATGCCTTCTTTTTCGTTGGGATAACGGACGGTGACGATGCCGCCGCCGTTCTTCTGTGCGTAGTTGTCCAGAACATTGGTGCCGTTCATGGTTGCCTTGGAACCACGGACCAGAATGCCGCCGGCGTTGGACTTGGTGGCCTTGTTGTTCTGGATGGTACCGGCGTTGAAGTTACCGGTGGAATACAGCAGGTGGACACCGGCGCCGTCGCCCTCAGCATAGTTGCCGCTGACGGTACCGCCGTTCATATTGAAGGTACTCTCGCTGCTTGCGAATACACCGCCGCCGCCGTACTTGGCCTGGTTGCCGCTGACGGTGCCGCCGGACAGGTTCAGCACACTGTACTTCTGGACCAGAATACCGCCTGCAGACTTGGATGCCTTATTGTTGCTGACGGTGCCGCCGGTCATATTGACCTTGGTGTAACGGGTAGTTGCGATACCTGCACCGTCGGCAGTTTTGTTGCCGTTGATGTTGCCGCCCCGGATGTTGATTTCGGACTTGTAGGTAGGACCGTTTTCAAATTCCTTGTAGGTGGCGAAGATACCGCCGCCCTGGGTCTTGGCCTGGTTCTCGCTGATCTTACCGCCGGTAATGGTCAGCTTACTACCCAGCAGGTTGACACCGCCGCCGTTGGCACCTGCTTCGTTTTTGCTGATGTAGCCGCCGCTGATGGAGATCTCGGTGGTGTAGCTCATAAAGACACCGCCGCCGCTGCTCTTTGCGGTGTTGTTGACGATAGAGCCGTTCTTGATGGTGACCTTGGATTCCACAACAGCCAGTACGCCGCCGCCGCTGGGAGCGGAGTTCTTCTGAATGTAGCCGCCGTCCAGAATGAATTCGGTGTTCGGACCATAGATGGCCACGCCGCCGCCGTCGGAGGTTGCGGTGTTGGTGCTGAAGTTACCGCCCTTGCAGATGAACTTTGCACCCACATCGCCGGAGTGTTTTGCGTAAACACCGCCGCCGGAGGTTGCCTGGTTGCCGTAGATGGTACCGTCGTTCATAGTGAAGGTAGTACCCAGCAGCATTACGCCGCCGCCCTGACTGCCTGCGATGTTTTCGGTGATTTTGCCGCCCTTATCCAAAGTCAGGCTGGAGTTGGAGCTGACATAGATGCCGCCGCCGCCCTTTACAGCTTCGTTCTTGGCAACCAGACCCTCGCCGGAGATGGTCATCTTACTTCCGGTCTGGAGCAGGACACCTGCGCCGTTGTTTGCCTCGTTGCCCCAGATGGTACCACCGGTCATGTTGATGGTGGTGTTACGGATGGTTGCGATGCCGCCGCCGTCGGGAGCGTTGTTGTGGTTGATCTTACCGCCGGACATTTCAATATTGGTGTAGTAAGTGGTATTCTTGTCCACCTCTTTGTAGGTGGCGAAGATACCGCCGCCCTGAACTGCGGAGGAGTTCTTGATGATTTCACCGCCGGTCAGATTCATATTGACACCCAGTAGGTAGATACCGCCGCCGTGGCTGCCGGCAGTGTTCTCGGTGATCTTGCCGCCGCTGACATTCAGCTCGGTGGAGTAGCTCATAAAGATGCCGCCGCCGCTGTACTTGGAGGTGTTGTTGTTGACGCTGCCGCCTTCGATGTTGACCTTGGACTGGACGATGGCCAGGATACCGGCGCCGCTGGGAGCGGAGTTCTTCTGGACAGAGCCTTTCTTCACGGTGAAGACGGTGTTCTCGCCACGGATGGCCACGCCGCCGCCGTCTGTGGTTGCGGTGTTGGTGCTGATGTTGCCGCCGTTCAGGGTGACGACCGCACCCACATCGGCAACGGACTTGCCGTCAGCGGTGCGGCTGCCGGACTTGGCGTAGATGCCGCCGCCGGAAACTGCGGAGTTTTCAAAGACGTGGCCGTTATTGATGGTGAGCTTGCCGCCCAGAACCACGATGCCGCCGCCCAGCGTGCCGGCCTCGTTGGCACTGACTCTGCCGCCGTCCATTGTCAGCTGGGAATTGGTGCT
The DNA here is from genome assembly GCA_017435245.1 of Oscillospiraceae bacterium. GTDB lineage: Bacteria > Bacillota > Clostridia > Oscillospirales > Oscillospiraceae > Faecousia. The sequence goes on from JAFSFK010000134.1 coordinate 3,463, forward strand.
GACGAAGATACCGCCGGCTTCGGTGCCAGCCTTATTGTAGAGGATATAGCTTTCTTCGCCGGACAGGGTCATCTTACTTCCGGTTTGCAGCAGGACACCGCCGGCTGCGTTGGCAGCTTCGTTTTTGTTGATGCTGCCCTGCGTCATGGTGATCTCGGTGGCACGGATGGTTGCGATACCGGCACCATCGGGAGCCTTGTTTTCAATGATCTCGCCGCCGCTGATGTTGATCTTGGATACCTGAGCAGTGCCGTCCAGCACACACTCGGTGGCGAAGATACCGCCGCCCTGTACACCTGCGGTGTTAGCCTTGATGGTGCCGCCCTGAATCTGAAGCGTGCAGCCTGCCAGGTAGATGGCACCGCCGTGGGAGGGAGCGTTGTTAGAAGTGAAGCTTCCACTTTCCACAGTGACCAGAGAATCTCTTGCGTAGATGGCACCGCCGTTTACCTTGGAAGTATTGCCGGTGAAAATACAGTTGATAAGGGTGAGCTCATTCTTGCTGTTCGTGTAAATGGCACCGCCGTTCTTGGCACTGTTATTCTGGAATACACAGTTTTCCAGATGTGCCTTGGCACCCTGGCGCAGGCAGATGGCGCCGCCTTCAGTGGTGGAGGTGTTGCCCTCCAGCGTCACACCCACCAGCGTTAGCTGACCTCTTGCGTGGATGGCACCGCCGGACCAGCCGCCTTCGGTGGTCTGGGTGTTGCGGTTGTTTGTCAGCTTGCCGCCGAACATGGTGAAGCTGCCCTTTTCCAGGTAGATGGCGCCGTAGTTTACGGCAGAACCGTTTGTGATATTACCGCCGGTTTGGCAGTCGGTGATGACCACATCGTGCTCGTCGCTGCGGATCTTCAGGATCACGTGACTGTTGCCGTCTACGGTGAAGCCGTTCAGACACAGGTGCAGGTCGCCGGTGACGGTCACACCGTCAGAGGAAGCTACAGTGACGTTGGAGGTCAGATACCAGTAGCCGGAGGTGGGCAGGGTGGTGGAATTGGTCCAGGCTGCCCAGGCCTGATTGTCGTGGCTGCAGTTCTCGCCGCCGATGCCTGCGCAGTCGCAGTGCTTGTGGTCGCCGCCGTGGGCGATGTACAGGCGGTTATCCTTAACGATGATGGTTCGGTAGGGATCATCGCTGAAGAAGTAAGCGGAGCAATCCTTGCTGCCCATATCCTCGGAGAGGAAGCGGGGAATGCTGGAGAAGCTGACGGAAATACCGATCTTGGCGGTATCCTCAGCCAGATCACCCAGCGTGATGGTATTACCAATGGTGAGGTAGAGGTTGCTTTCTGTACCGTTTACGGTGTTGCCGGTGATCTCGGGGTTGCCGGAGATGTTGGTAATGCTGCGGGTATGGATGGCACCGCCGTTGGTGCCGGCAGTGTTGCCGGTGAACTTACCGCCCTCAAGGTTCAGAGTGCCGGTGTTGATGATGGCACCACCGTCCTTGCCGGCTGTATTGCCGGAGAAGCTGCCACCCTTGACGGTGACGGTGGCCTTGCCGCCAATGTAAATGGCGCCGCCGTTGTTGGTTGCGGTGTTACCGGTGAACTCGCCGCCGTAGATGTTCAGCTGGCAGGTGTTCTGAATGACCGCAACTGCACCGGAATCGTTGGAGGTGTTGTTTGCGAAGATACCGTCGTAGATATTCACAGTACCGGTGGCAGTGCCCATGGTGAAGATGGCACCCATAGATGCGCCGGTGAGCTTACCTGCGGTGTAGGCGCCGTTATCGACGTGGGCACCGCAGTCGCAGATGGTCAGGCTGCCGGAGCCGGTAAGACGGTAGATGTTGGTCTTGCCGTCGGTGCCTTCCGCTCTTGCGGTAATGGTCTTGCCGTTGAGGCACAGGAAAACGTCGTCATTCTTGATCTCGGCAAAGCGGGTATTCAGGGTGACATCGTTCATCAGTACCCAGTAACCTGCGGTGGTGGGCAGGGAAGTGGTGCTGGTCCAGGGCTGCCACTCTGTAGAAGCAGGAACGCCTGCGTAGTTGTCAGAGTGGGGGTGGATGAAGATCGCCTTCATATGCAGCTTGTTGCCCTGGTTGACGATCTCATAGTCAGCGTTGTCACTGAAGAAGTATGCGGTGCAGTCGGTGCTGCCCATATCACCGGAGAAGGTTCTGGGCAGGGTGTTGGTTGCCATGGAAACGCCGATCTTGGCGGTGCCGGTACCGATCTCACCCAGAGTGATGGTCTTGCCGGTGGCCAGATACAGGTTGCTGGTTTTGCCGTTGGCAGTGTTGCCGGTGATCTCGGGACTGCCGGAGATGCTCAGCACGCTGCCGCTGTGGTGGATAGCGCCGCCATTGACACCGGCGGTGTTGCCGGTGAACTTACCGCCCTCAAGGTTCAAAGTACCGGTGTTAATGATGACACCGCCGTCCTTGCCGGCTGTATTGCCGGAGAAGGTGCCGCCCTTAATGGTTGCGGTGGCCTTGGCACCGATGTAGATGGCACCGCCGTTGTTGGTTGCGGTGTTGTTTGTGAATTCGCCGCCGTGGATATTCAGCTGGCAGGTGTTCTGAATGACCGCAACTGCACCGGAATCGTTGGAGGTGTTGTTTGTAAAGATACCGTCGTAGATATTCACAGTACCGGTGGCAGTGCCCATGGTGAAGATGGCACCCATAGATGCGCCGGTGAGCTTACCTGCGGTGTAGGTGCCGTTATCGACGTGGGCACCGCAGTCTCAGATGGTCAGGCTGCCGGAGCCGGTGAGACGGTAAATGTTGGTCTTGCCGTCGGTGCCTGCGGCTCTTGCGGTAACGCTGTGGCCGTTGAGGCACAGGAACACATTGTCATTTTTGATCTCGGCAAAGCGGGTGGTCAGGGTGACATCCTCGGTCAGCACCCAGTAACCTGCGGTGGTGGGCAGGCTGGTCTTGGAAGTCCAGGGCTGCCACTGAGCAGTGCCTGCGACACCTGCGTAGCCATCGGTGTGGGGGTGGGAGAAACGCTTCTTCAGATGCAGCTTATTGCCCTGGTTGATGATCTCGTAATCCCCATTGTCACTGAAGAAGTATGCGGAGCAGTCGGTGCTGCCCATATCATTGCTGATATCCCGGGGCAGGGTATTGGCTGCCACGGAAATACCGATCATATCGGTGCCGGTGGCCATTTCGCCCAGAGCGATGGACTTGCCGGTGGTGAGGTAGAGGTTGCTTGCCTTACCGTTTGCGGTGTTGCCGATGATCTCGGGATTGCCGGAAACATTGGTAACGCCGCCGGAGTGGATAGCGCCGCCGTTGGTGCCGGCGGTGTTGCCGGTGAACTTACCGCCCTGAAGGTTTAGGGTGCCGGCATTGATGATGACACCGCCGTCCTTGCCGGCAGTGTTGCCGGAGAAGGTGCCGCCCTTAATGGTTGCGGTGGCGTTGGCACCGATGTAGATGGCGCCGCCGTTGTTGGTTGCGGTGTTACCCGTGAACTCGCCGCCGTAGATGTTCAACTGGCAGGTGTTCTGAATAACCGCAACTGCGCCGGAATCATTGCTTTCGTTGTTTGTGAAGATGCCGTCGTAGATATTTACAGTACCGGTGGCAGTGCCCATGGTGAAGATGGCACCCATAGACGCACCGGTGAGCTTACCTGCGGTGTAAGCACCGTTATCGACGTGGGCACCGCAGTCGCAGATGGTCAGACTGCCGGAGCCGGTAAGACGGTAGATGTTAGTCTTGCCGTCGGTGCCTGCGGCCCTTGCGGTAATGGTCTTGCCGTTGAGGCACAGATGGAGATCGTCGTTCTTGATCTCAGCAAAACGCACATTGGCGATTTGTACATTCTCGGTCAGGTAGTAGTAGCCGGAGGTGGGAAGACTGTCGGTTTCGGTCCAGGGCAGCCAGGTAACGCTGCCTGCAACGCCGGCGTAGCCGTCAGTGTGCTTGTGGTCCTTGACGAACTTGTCCTGAGCCACATCGTAGGAGTAGGTGTCGCCGCCGAAGGTGATGTTGAAGGTGTCGCCGGAGGCATCCATCATCTTATTGGGATCGGTGGTACCCCGCTTTGCGGTGATGTTCAGCACGGAAGCAGGATCCACGTCCTTAAACAGCAGGAACTGCTTATCCTGATCCTTGGTGGCCTCCTGGAGCATCAGGTCAATCGCTGCAGCGCCGTTCTTGGTGGTGTTGCCGCTGATGGTATTCTTGCCGCTGAGGGTCAGCTTGGAAGAATCGTAGAGGTAAATCGCACCGGCCCAGTCGCTGGAGGAGGTGTTTTTATTACCGGTGACGGTGCAGCCGCTCATGGTGGCGTTTACAACGCCGGACAGAACCATGGCAGAGCCACCGTTGCCTGCGGAGGTGTTGCCGGAGAAGGTGCTGTTTTTGATCTCCACTGTACCCACCTTGTACAGCCGCAGTGCGCCGGTGTAGTCGGTGCCCAGATCAGAGCAGCCGGTGACGGTGCAGCCGTCCATATACAGCTTGGCATCGGATGCGGTGGAGTACATATAGATGGCAGAGCCGCCTGCGGTGGCGGTTGCGGCAGCGCCGGTGCCGTTAACGGTCAGGTTCCGGAAGGTGACGCCGGTCAGCTTGACAGTAGCGCCGGGGTAGGTGCTGGAGATCGCACCGCCCTGCTTGGCTGTCTTGCCCTCGGTGCCCTCCACGGTAACGTTATACATATTCAGGCTGGCTGCCCGGGTGGAGGTGTCGGTAGAGTCCTTGAAGATGCCCACGGCACCGCCGTTGGAGGCGCCGGCCTTCAGAATGCCGGTGCCCGTACAGTCGCAGATGGTTAGCTTGAAGCCGTTGCTGACACGGAAGATCCGGTCGGGGGAGGTGATGGTGTGACCGTTCAGACAGATGGCAAGTTCGCCGTCAGCGGTGTTCAGAGCCACCATACCGGTCAGGTCCACATTCTCGGTGAGGTAGTAGTGACCGCTGGTAGGCAAGGAGGTCTTGCTGTTCCACTTCTGCCACACGGCGGAGGAGATATCTGCGTAGTCGGCGTTGTGTGCATGACCCAGAACGAAGGTGGAGGAAGCCTTGTCGTAGGTATAGAGCTTGCCATCGTTTTCGTAAGTAAAGGCGACGGGATCGCCTGCGGTGAGCTTAATAAGACCGTTGGGGTCAGCGTGGCCTCTTTCGGCGGTAATGTACAGCTCGGAGGCGGCACTTGCGTTGGTGAAGCTGAGGAACTGGGCAACGCTCACTTCGTTGAGCACCAGATTCAGATTGGTTGCGCCATTGGCGGTGTTATCCTTGATCACATTCTTGCCGCTGAGAGTCAGAGGTGCGGAAGGATTGACATACACTGCGCCTACCCAGTTGTCCTTGGTGCTGCTGTTGCCGGTGACGGTGCAGCCACTCATAGTGGCTGTAGTACCGCTGAGCATAATGGCAGAAGCGCCGGTACCGGTATTGGAGTTACCGGTGAAGGTACAGTCGGTGAAGGTAGCGGTGGTTGCCTTGACAATGCGCACTGCGCCGGTATTGGCAGAGCTCTTATCGGTACAACCGCTGACAGTACAACCGTCCATCGTCAAAGAGCTGGTACCGGCTGCGTTGAAGTATACCGCTGCGCCTCCCTTTTCGGTATCGCTTGCGCCGCCGGTGACGGTGAAGTTACGCAGGGTCACATCCTTGAGGCTCAGGGTCATATTGGTGTGGTAGACGGAGATGGCACCGCCGTAGGCAGGCTCGTTGCCGGCTACGCCTTCCAGCGTTACATTGTGCAGGCTGACCTGACAGCCGGTAGCGCCGTCACTAAATACGCCGATGACACCGCCAATGGACTTACCACCCTTCATCACACCGTTGCCGGTGCAGTCGGTGATGGTCAGCTTAGCACCGTCGCTTACACGGTAAGCACGGCTGGTGGTGGTGACAGTCTGACCGTTGAGGCACAGAACCACATTGGTGGCAGCGCCGGTGAGGGCCTTGCCATTGGGCAGGGTGGTCAGATTCACATTTTGGGTCAGATAGTAGTGGCCGGTGGTGTTGGGCAGGTCAGTGCCGCTTTCCCAAGCCGTCCACACCACGCTGCTGTCGGCACAATGTTCACAGGTGTGTGCGCCGTGGGCAGCAGAAAGCACAGGCGCAGTTTCCGCTTCCGTTTTTTCGGGAAGCTCGGGCTGCGTCTGCTCTACAGACGGAAGGCTTGTTTCTGTGGCTTGGGTTCCCTCTGCCAGTGCCACCGGGGGCAGGCAGGAGACCGTCAAAACCAACGCCATCAAAAGCGCAAGAATGCGTTTTTTCATAGGTGTTCCTCCTGGTTTTTTGCGGTCATTCCGCAGATTATATTATATCTAAGTTATTTTACTATAAATTAATGTATTTTGGCAATATATCCTGCCGGGGGACAGGTGCAGAAGTTGCGATTTGTCTGCGGGATTCTTATTTAATACCGGAATCCGCCGGCGGCAATGTGCTCATCGATCATCCGGATGCACTCCTGTCGGGAGTAGCGGCCACCGTCGGAGCCGCCCTGCCGAAGGGAACTGTCTGCCCTGGCGGAGGACAGGTACCGCCTGCGGTACTCGGCAACGCTGTAGCCGAAGGCCTTTTCAAACACCGTATTTAAGTAGCGGCTGTCGGAAAAGCCGGTCTCCATACACACATCCACCAGATAAAGCCGGGGATCCTGGAGCAGCACCATCGCCTTTTCGAGCCGTACCTTGTTCAGATACTCCCGGAAGGATAATCCGAAGGTTTCCTTGAAAAAGTGGCACAGGTGGGTGGGAGTCACGTGCTCGGTGGCTGCCAGGGATTCCAGGGTGATCTTCTCCTTGAAATGGAGGTTGATGTAATTGATGATCCTGCGCTTGCGGTCGCCCCTGCTGCGGGTGGAGATGTATTCTTCGCTTTGGGTCACTTCGTAGGGAAGCTTGGTGATCAGCAGGGCAAGCAGCAAGCTGAGCTTACCGACGCAGGCCAGCTGGTAGCCCGGTTCCTCTTTGAAAAAGTCCTGAGCTGCGCCGGTGGCAAGGTCGTGAATATTCTGCAGGTCCGTCGACGACAGTGTGTGCAGCGCACCGGTTTCGAAACGCAAGTTCCGCAGGTGAGAGAAATAGTCCCGGCAGAAGTTGGCAGACAGCTGAACACACAGGGTGCTCAGGGGCTCGGGACTGGTGGTGGCCATTTCGTGGGGATCGTAAAAGTTGCGCAGCAAGATATCCCCGGGGCCGATGGAGAACTGTCCCTGGTCGGAATCGATTTTTCCGTTGCCTTTCAAGACAATTACCAGCTCCAGACAGTCGTGCTCGTGCATGCTGAAAAAGTTGATAAAATTGATGTGAATGTTGATGTGGCGGAGCTTGTCAAAACGAGCCCGCACCAATTCGCCATCGTATCTTTTTTCCACAGGGCATACCTCCCTTTTTCCAATAGTATACCATTTTCGTCATTTTATTACAAGCGGTGGAATAATGAATAATCGCAACTTTTGCAGGTGATTTTTGGAAGTTGCAAGGATTCGTAATCCTTCAAATTCCGGTTTATCGAGCAGAAGGTTAGGCGTACAATCCAACGCCCCCCGTGCCTAACGGGGGGGGGCCCGGCGACAGCCGGGTCGGGGGGATACTGTACGAATTCGCCGAAAAGTATCGTATACTGATGCTGATTGCTGCAAATCCCTCAGTCAAAAATCATAGATTTTTGACAGCTCCCTTTAGGCAAGGGAGCCTTTGGGTGCGGTGCGCAACGGCTCGATAAACTGGAATTTATGGCGCAAAAACCGCCTGTGGGGGAGCACAGGCGGTTGGGAGAATTATTTTAGTCTACCATATGGGTCTTGCAGATCTCACTATAGTAGTGGCGGCTCTTTTTCCAGACTCGTTCACCTGTCTTATGGTCCACCCAGGTCAGACCGAAGCGCAGACGGTAGCCGTCCTGTGCCTCATAAGAGTCGGCATCGTTCCAGTAGTAGTAGCCCTTCAGATTCACACCGGCACGCAATGCCCGGACGCACATCCGCAGATGCTCACGGATGTAGGTGATGCGCTCAGGATCGTCGCACTCTTTTTCCCGGTCGTTGATGTTGGGGATGGCACAGCCATTCTCGGTGATGTAGATCTCCACGCCGTGGTAGCGGTTATGGACATACTGCAAAATGTCCAGCAGACCGGGAGGATAGGGCACGAACATCTGGCCGGGGGCGGAGTAGAAGTTACGCACGCCTCTTGCCTTCAGGGGCTTGCTTTCATCGTAGGTGGCGTGGTTGGTCACATAGTAGTTGATGCCCACGAAGTCCATCCGGATGAACAGTTCGTCCAGCTCCTTCTGATAGTTTTCGGGCATGCCGCCGGCGATCTCGGGGCATTCCCGCAGAAGCTGCTGAGGATATTTTCCCTCCAGCATAGGCTCCGTCCACCAGCCGAACTGGTTCTCGATGCTTCGGGCAACAGCGCCGATATCCTCCTCATTCATATGCAGAGGGGTAACGCCGGAGAAACAGTTGACTGCGCCGATCTTGCCGCCCAGGTTCATAGACTTATACAGCCGCACAGCCCGGTAGTGGGCCAGGATGCAGCGGTGGGCAGCCAGGAAGGCGTTCTTCCGATCCATACCGAAGGGGGGGAAGGTGCCGCTGAGGAAACCGTTCTTGATGAAGATCTGCAGCTCGTTGAAGGTGGACCACAGCTTCACCCGGTCACCGAATGCCTCAAAGCACACTCTGGCATAGTTTTCAAACCACTCGGGGAACTTCTCGCTGGCAAAGCCGCCCATATCCAGCAGGCACTGGGGCAGATCCCAGTGGTACAGGTCTACGAAGGGGGTGATGCCCTTTTCCAGCAGCTTGTCGATGACTTTGTTGTAGAATTCGATGCCTTTAGGATTCACCTCACCCACGCCGGTGGGGATGATACGGCTCCAGGACAGGCTCATACGGAAGGTGTTCTGGCCGGTTTTTGCCATATCCTCGATGTACTCTTCGTAATGGTCGTAAAAGAAGCATCCACGGTCCGGCAGGTCTTCGGTGTTGGGTTTGGTACGGCCACTCTGGTCGCCGGCGCCGGGCAGTCTGCCGACGGGAACTTTACCGGCATACAGCTCGGCGTAGGTGTCCATAATGGTGGGGGATTTGCCGTCCCGGTCTGCGGCGCCTTCGGACTGGAAGGCGGAGTTTGCCGTGCCGATCAAGAAATCTTCAGGCAGTTTAAAACCAAACATTATTCTTCTCCTTATTTATCCAGCAGATGGCAAGCCACGCAATGCTCGCCACCGGTGCAGTGCAGCTGAGGAACCTCCGTAGCGCAGCGCTCGGTTGCGTACTTGCAGCGGGTGTGGAACCGGCAGCCGGCGGGGGGATTCACGGGGCTGGGAATATCTCCCTCCAGAATGATCCGCTCTCCACGGTCCTTCTTGCCCACCATAGGAATGGCGGACAGCAGTGCCTGGGTGTAGGGGTGCTGGGGGTTCTTGAAAATATCGTCCTTGGTGCCGATCTCCACCACCTTGCCCAGATACATAATGACCACACGGTCACAGATG
>JAFSFK010000135.1 GCA_017435245.1 Oscillospiraceae bacterium
ATGGCAAAAAGAAACTATGGAGACTCGAAAATCAATTGACATATTACTATATTGATATCTATGTAAAAGAGGAAGTGGATTTATATAGTCTGCCTTCTGAAATATTGAATAACGCCAAATCAGGGAAATATGACCAGTTTGAGCGAGGGCAATATAAGAAACCTCTAAACCGTTGGAAAACAGAAGAATTGGTATATAATATTGTTAAGAAACTGTACCGGCAATATAAGGTTGTGTACCAATACCACCCTTACTACTTAAAAACGACTAAAGGAAGTATGTCATATGATGTTTACATATGCGGCTTAAAAACAGCAATAGAATATCAAGGAAAACAGCATTTTGAGCCGGTAGAATATTTTGGTGGAAAAGAACATTATGAAAAGCAAGTTGAGCGTGATAGGTTGAAACTGGAATTAAGTGAAGCAAACGGTGTGAAACTGATCTATATTAATTACTGGGAAGATGTTACGCCTGACCTAATTATTGAAAAAATTGGGTTTAATCCACAAAAAGATTGTGAGAGTTCAAATCCCTGATGAGCAGTGAGAAATATCTTTTTTGTAGCCCATAGACAAAAAGAAAAAGCACCCATTTGGGGTGCTTTTTCTTTTTGGCAAGTCGAGGGATTCGAATGATCCAAAAGCAATATGCCGGTGGCATATTGCTGAGACCAGTGCAAACACTGGCGCTACATCTATCTTCGCCAAAGGCGAAGATGCAAACGAATCCCACCGTCTCCGCTACGGATCCAGACTTTTTTGTTTGTTCTTGACAATTTCTGCATTTGGCACTAAACTGGTATAAAAATTGAAGGAAGGTGCAGTTTTGACGTATTTTAAGGATCAATCCAAGCGGAAGGCCGTCACATTCAGCTTTGATGACGGTATTATTCAGGATTACCGGATGATCGAGCTGCTGAATCAATACGGACTGAAGGCCACGTTTAACGTAAGTTCTGAGCTTTTGGGAAACCCCGATGTTCTGTTTTTGAGAGGACACCGGCTGTGCCATTATAAGATCCCTGCCGATAAAGTAAAAGCTACTTATGAAGGTCACGAGGTGGCGGCTCACGGCTGTACCCATCCCCGGCTGGAGCATCTGGAAAAGTACGAGATCATCCACCAGGTGGAGGACGACAGAAAGAATCTGGAGGAACTGACCGGCTGTCCGGTGGTGGGGATGGCATATCCCTACGGCAGCTTTGATGACCGGGTGGTGGATGTGCTTCGCAACCATACCGGCATTCAATATGCCCGTACCACCAAGTATACCGACAGCTTTGACCTGCAGGAGGACCTGCTTCGGCTTAAGTCCAATGCCCACATACTCAGCTTTGACCGGCTGATGGAAATGGGCAGGCAGTTTATTGAGCTGCAGCCGGACAAGCCTCAGATCTTCTATATCTGGGGCCACGCTTATGAAATGGATTTTGACAGCACCAATTGGGTCCGGCTGGAGGAGTTCTTTAAGCTTATCAGCGGACATGACGATATTTTCTACGGAACCAATGCCCAAGTACTTTTATAAAGGGAGAGATAATTATGTCTGAAATTCTGGAGATTATTATGATTCTGAGCTTTGGCGCATCCTGGCCCCTGAATGTGATCAAGTCCTATAAAGCGAGAACGGCAAAGGGTAAGAGCCTTGCGTTCCTCTGCCTGATCTTTTTCGGCTACATTGCGGGAATTGCATCTAAATTTATGAATGAAGCCTATATGGCAGCGTTTTCCGAAAAATGGTATGTTTTGTTTTTCTACTTCCTGAACCTGCTTATGGTGGGCATCGATCTGGTGCTGTACTTCAGAAATAAGCTGATCGACAAAAAGACGGCTGTGGAAGCCTAAAATAACCGCCCACTGCAGTGGGCGGTTATTTTATACCTTTTGAAGTTCGACGGTGCGGCAGTCGTTGCACAGGAACTTTTCCTGGAAGATGCCGTTTTCTGCCAGCTCCTTGCCGGAGACGATTTGCGCATCCAGCCGGTAGCTTGCGGTTTCGTCTACCACGGGGTAGAGGGTCAGCATATTGGTATAGGGGAGCTTTGTGAAGAAGTGGATAATGCACCGGTCAAATTCTGCGTCAGAATACTCGATGGCAATGATATCCTCGGTGTCAATGAGGATCCGGGCCTCGGCGGTGCGGAAGAACTCCCGGTCCTTTTTGTACTGCGTAAGGAAATCCCGGAATTTCTCCTTATATTCCTCCGGATAACCGGCAATATCACCGGAAAAGCCCAGAGGACCGCCACTGAGGAATGCCAGATTATAGGCATCGCTCACATTGAGGACGAAGTCAAAAGCGGAGTTGTTGCAGCTGAGCATAAAGCCCTGCCATTCGTCGCTGCGAACCTTGGGGAAGCCGTCGCAGTATTTCTGCACATTCCAACGCTCAATGAGGGCAGTGGGCATCCGCTTGAGGGTGTTTTTGACGATGGTCAGACCCTCGTAAGGTCCCTGATTGTCTGACAGCCAGAAGCTGTCAAACAGGGTGCCCTGCTGCAGCTCCATCCGCATACCGCCGCTGGCGCAGCCGGTGATGTACATATCCGGGTATTTCCGGCGCAGGGTGTCAATAAATATTTTGTGGCCCTGCATATACCGGTAGAAGCCGCAGCCACTGGGATCGCAAGGCGTGGAGGCATTGAAGTCGAACTTGATAAAGCCGATGTGATAATGATCGATTACCGCATCAATGGTTCCCAGCATATATTCCCGGGCATC
>JAFSFK010000136.1 GCA_017435245.1 Oscillospiraceae bacterium
ATGCTTCCCTCTTTTTTGCCAGCTCCAAGACCTGGGCCATTTTTTCGGTGATCACACCGTAATTCTCCCGGCGGTGAGGCCGCAGGCAGCCGGAACAGTCTTTGATCCCGTTTTCCGTATATGTAAAATTGCCGCCGCACTGATCTCCCAGGGCATACAGGGGGCAGTAGCAAAACAGGCAGCTGAAGGTCTCCTCATCCGCACCCTTGTGGCAAGGGAAATACTCACATTTTTTATGCTGGAAAAAATCATATTCTGCCATAGGAAAATACTCCTTAATATGTTATAATACCATCAAAGTAAGGTGATTGTATGAAAGTTTTGATCGATGCCGATGCCTGCCCTGTGGTGGACATTGCCGTCCGGCTGTGCCGGGAATTTGATACACAATGCCTGCTGCTTTGCGACACCGCCCACACCATGCACCGGGATGGTGCTGAAACTTTGGTTTTCGACAAAGGGGCTGACAGCGTGGATTTTGCCCTTGTCAACCGTGTAACCCCCGGGGATATCGTCATTACCCAGGATTACGGACTTGCCTCCATGTGTCTGGCAAAGCAGGCAAAGGTGCTCCATCAGGATGGTTGGGAATATACTGAGTATAACATCCAGGCGCTTCTTTGGAGCCGTCACGAAACGAAGAAGTACCGTCAGTCCGGCGGACGGGTCAAAGGTCCATCCAAGCGGACAGCTGCGCAGGATACGGCTTTTGCCGATGCCCTCCGGGCATTGCTTCAGCAGACCGTCCAGGGATAAGCTTCCGGCGGCTCCAGAATAAATTCCACCGTTTTTCCCGTTGCAGGATGGGTAAATGCCAGCCGGCAAGACCACAGGGCGATCTCACAAGGATCGTCAAGTACTGCGTATTTCCGCTCTCCCACCAGAGGCATTCCCCGGCTGGAGAATTGGACACGGATCTGGTGAGTCCTGCCGGTCTCCAATTGAATCCGTATTCGGCTCATTCCTTCCGCAATGCGCAGAGTCTGATAATGGAGGACCGCCTCCTGGACACCCTTACCGGGTTCGGTGGCAACCATCGTCATCTTCCGGGCTTTGTCCCGTACCAGCAGGTCTTTGAGTGTACCGGAAACTTCCGGTGTGCCATGAACAACGGCAAGGTATTCCTTTTGAAACTCCCCTTCCCTAATCTGCCGGGAAAGCTCCGACGCAGCTTTTGGGTTTCGTGCCAGAACCATCAGTCCCGATACCACCCGGTCCAGCCGATGGACGGTGCGCACATCCGCCTTTTCATTCCCCAGTGCCTGCCGTACCAATTCCGGCACGCCACCGGGCTCATCGGTGGACAGCACCCGAGCAGGCTTGACGCACACCACGATATCCTTATCCTGATAAATAAGTTCCATACAACACTCCGTTGTTTTCTTTTTATCCTAACAAAAAACCAAGCACTTTGCAAGCTGTATTCTTTGTACGGGAGGGTATTCATATGTATTGGCAACGAACCTTATCTATACCGCAATCCAGGCAGGAAACAGAGCGCATTTTAAAACAACAATTACGAACCTACCTTCCCTTTGGCGAAGTAGGGGAAAACCATTTTACTTTATTTAAATCCGTAGCCTTCGCCGCTTGGGGAGGAAATAGCATTTATTTGTTCCGTTTTCGTGGGGAGTATTTCCCAAGCGGTTCTGAAACAGAATTGAGGTATACTGTATCTCTTCCGCTCCTGCACTACATCGTTTTGGGTTTTATCTGTTTCTTTGCAATTATCGTGGCAATATTCTTTTTGATAAACACAGGTGCGCCCTATTTCTCCGCCATCGCTCTACTTCCCACGATCCCGGTGGTTGTCTCTATAAGCCAAGGAATTACCTGCATAAAGATATTTGAAAAATCATTAACGCATGATATGCCTTAGGAGGTAATAATGAAAATCGTTAATTTAGATGGTTTTGCTTTGAACCCCGGTGATTTAAGCTGGGATGCCATCGCCCGGTTTGGTGATCTAACCGTCTATGACCGCACCCCGGATGACCAGATCATAGAGCGCATCGGGGATGCCGAAATCGTCCTTTTGAACAAGACCCCCATTACCGCCGCCACTTTGGATGCCTGTCCCAGTATCAAGCTGATCTGCGTTCTGGCCACCGGCTATAATGTGGTGGATTGCGATGCCGCCAAAGCACGGGGCATTCCCGTGTGCAATGTGCCTGCCTACGGCACTGCTGCCGTTGCCCAGTTTACATTTGCATTGCTGCTGGAGCTGTGCCACGCCGTGGGACATCACAGCGGCGCAGTCCATAGCGGCAGATGGTGTGAAAGCAAGGATTTCTGTTTCTGGGATACCCCACAGATGGAGCTTGCAGGAAAAACTATGGGAATCATCGGCTTTGGCAGGATCGGACGGGCGGTTGGCAGCATTGCCAAGGCCTTTGGTATGAATGTTCTGGCATATAACCGCAGCCGCTGCGCCGAGGGAGAAGCCATCGGAAACTATGTAGATCTGGATGCGCTTCTTGCCGAGTCTGATGTGGTGACGCTCCACTGTCCCCTCACCCCGGAAACCCAGAACCTCATCAACGCTGAAAACATTGCCAAGATGAAGGACGGCGCTATCCTCTTAAACACCGCCAGAGGTCCTGCCATCGACGAGCAGGCTGTTGCCGACGCATTGCGCAGCGGAAAGCTTCGGGGCGCTGCGGTGGATGTAATCAGCCGTGAGCCTATGGATAAAAACAACCCTTTGCTGAACGCCCCCAACTGCATCATCACGCCCCATATGGCATGGGCGCCCATAGAAAGCCGCCAGCGGATCATGGACTGTACCGTGCGCAGCATCCAAGCCTTTCTCGATGGTGCTCCTGTCAACACCGTGAATATGTAAATACCTGTTTATCGGTCTGTTCGTTATCGCACCCTAAGGCTCCCTTGCCTAAAGGGAGCTGTCAAAAATCTTTGATTTTTGACTGAGGGATTTGCAGCGATCGGCATCAGTATACGATACTTTCCGGCAAATTCGTACAGTATCCCCCCGACCCGGCTATTGCCGGGCCACCCCCCTTTAGGCA
>JAFSFK010000137.1 GCA_017435245.1 Oscillospiraceae bacterium
AAAAGGCAGGCAAATTATCAGGTGGTTGGCAGCGCAGACTGAGCATTGCAATGGCACTGATCAGCGAACCGGAGATCCTGTTCCTTGACGAGCCCACCCTCGGACTGGACGTACTCGCCCGAAGTGATTTATGGGATCTGATCCGTTCTCTCAAGGGAAAGGTCACTATCATTTTGACGACCCACTATATGGAGGAAGCAGAGGCGCTTTCTGACCGTATTGCCATTATGAAGGACGGTAAGCTACTCATTTGCGACACCCCCGACAAGATCAAAGAAGCAGCAGGAACAGATCATTTTGAGCAGGCCTTTGTAAGGATTGTGAAGGGGGTTGCAGAATGAGAATGCTGACTTTTGCGGGCAGAAACACAAAGGAAATATTACGGGATCCTCTGAATTTGGCCTTTGGTCTTGGTTTTCCCCTTGTGCTGATAGTGCTGCTCAGCGCCATACAAGCAAACGTACCTGTGAAGCTTTTTGAAATTCAGCACTTAACCCCCGGAATTACGGTCTTTGGCCTTTCCTTTATGACGCTGTTTTCTGCAACGATCATTTCCAAAGACAGAGGCAGTTCCCTTCTTCAGCGGTTATACACCACACCGCTGACACCGGTGGATTTTATCCTCAGCTATACCCTGCCGCTTGTACCGATTGCAGTTGCCCAATGCGTGATTTGTTATATCGTGGCGGTTATCCTCGGCCTTGAGATGACGATCAATGTAGTGTACGCAATTGCCTTTATCGTTCCCGTTTCCATTCTCTATATTGCATTGGGTCTCCTTTGCGGAAGCGTGCTGAACGATAAGCAGGTTGGCGGCATTTGCGGAGCATTGCTCACCAATCTTTCTGCCTGGCTGTCCGGCACGTGGTTTGATCTCGAGCTTGTCGGCGGTACCTTTCAAAAGATTGCATATGCGCTGCCTTTTGTGCATGCTGTGGAAATGGAACGGGCGATACTTGCAGGAGATTTTACCGGTATTTTCCCGCATATATGGTGGGTGCTGGGCTACGCCGCAGTTTCTCTCGCTGCAGCAGTATTACTGTTCCTGCGGCAGATGAAAAAGCAGTAAAGCAACGCCCGGAGTTGGAAACGTGAGATTCACGAAACCAATTCCGGGACTTTTTTATTGCCTGCACAGCCTAAACTATGCTATAATAGCAAAAAACCTAAGGAGGTCTTCTCTATGACATTTTTGGAGCTTGCCAAGGCACGTTATTCTGTCCGTTCCTTTCAGGATCAGCCCATCCAGGAGGAGCATATGCGCCAGATCCTGGAGGCAGGACACGTTGCTCCCACCGCCTGCAACAACCAACCCCAGAAGATCTATATCGCCAAAAGCGAGGATGCAAGAAAGAAACTGGCATCCGTATGCCACTGCACCTTTGGTGCCCCTGTGATCCTGGTCGTCTGCTACGACCGTACCCGGGACTGGAAGAACAAGCTGCAGCCCGGCTATGAGTCCGGCGAGACCGATGCTGCCATCGTCTGCACCCATATGATGCTGGAGGCAGCCCAGCTGGGCATTGGCTCCTGCTGGGTTGGCTACTTTAATGCGGATCGGGTATCCGAAGTTCTGGGTCTGCCGGAGAATATAACCGTGTCCGCACTGCTTCCTATGGGTTATCCTGCCGAGGATGCCAAGCCTGCGCCGCTGCACAGCCAGTATCGGGATTTAGAGGATATGATTACTGTAATCTAGGAGATAGCAAAATGAACGAATACGAAGTTTTTATCGAAGATATCAATTCCTGCGGCGGTGAGCAGCACGCAAAAAAAGAGCTGATCGAAGTAGAGGCCGCCAGCCCGGAAGCCTATGTGAAAGAAAACGGCAGATTCCCCATTCTGGATATTTCGGAAAACGCAGTTGGTGATACCGTCATTACCACCGGCGACGGCTGCGGTAATTTCTTGAGATACACCTTCGCACAGTGATACGAATTTGGACGCCATGATCATATGGTGTCCAAATTTTTGTTAAACCCAAAAATAGCCTTGACTCTCCCCTTGCGTTATAGTTTATAATGTCTTTGTCAGGAGGGATCGCTATGAAAACGGTCAAGGAAGTGAGCAACCTCACCGGTGTGAGTGTCCGGGCGCTGCATCATTATGATGCGGTGGGTCTATTAAAGCCCACGCAGGTGACCCCAGCCGGGTATCGGCTTTATGACAAAGCTGCTTTAGAACGTCTGTATATGATCCTGGTATACCGGGAGCTTGGATTATCTCTGAAGGAGATCGGCAATACTCTGGATGCACCGGACTACGACCGAAACCGGGTGCTGGAGCACCAGATCAAACTGATGCAGGAGCGCATTGACAAACTGCAGAACCGGATTACATTGGCCAAGGGAATGCTTATGTTAGGAGTGAAATATATGGATTTTGAAGGCTTTGATCCCAAGAAGCTGGATGAATACAGTGAGCAGGCTAAGATGCTCTACGGCAAGACGGATGCTTATAAGGAATTTGAGCAAAAGTCCAAAGGCCGTACAAAAGCGCAGGAAAAGGATCTGGGTGCACAGGTAATGGACTTTTTTGCCCGGTTGGGCAAGCTGCGTCCCTGCCCGCCGGACAGCGAAGCTGCCCAAAGCTGGGCAAAACAGCTGCAGGAATTCTTTACCGAAAATTTTTATGCCTGCACGCCCCAAATCTTAAAAAGCTTAGCCGAAAGCTATGCCGGCGGCGGCAGTATGACAGAGAACATCGACAAGGTAGGTGGCGCAGGCACCGGTGCCTTTGCCAAAGAAGTGATCGACGCATACTGTAAAGGCTTATAAAAATCAGGTTCGGAAAGGATTCCGAACCTGATTTTTCATTGGATATGGGTGTGGTCGTGCTCTTCTATATCGTTGTGGGTATGCCCGTGGACAGCTTCGTCCTCACCGTGAATATGGGCATGGCTATGGATATGACTATGCTCATGGCTATGGCTCAAGCTTCCGTGGGTATGCTCGTGGATGTGACTGTGGCAATGCTCGTGAGTATGCTGCAGGGAGATGGAATCCTTTACCATCAGCACCGTTGCTATCGTCATAATAACAAGACCGACATAGAAATGGATGCGGGGTCTTTCCCCCAGAAGCAGCACGCCAAACAGCACACCAAGGAAAGGCGCTACGGAATAATAGGCGCTGGTTTTCGCCGCACCCAAGTCTTTCTGCGCCTTGATATAAAAGTTGATGCTAAGACCATAAGCAACAAATCCCAATGCCATTACAATCAAAACCCAATGAATGCTGGGAAGCCGCTCTCCGGCAATCAATGCCACGATCAGACTACCAAGACCGGAGAAAATACCCTTGATCGTGGTCACCTGAACAGAAGATCTGTTGCTGAGCATCCGGGTACAGTTATTCTCCAGTCCCCAGCAGCACGCCGCACCCAGCACCAACACAGAGCCGTGGTTAAAATGAAACCAGCAAAAGCCATCAAAGCTCAATATGACACTGGCGCCTGTTACCAATACGATCGCCAGCAGCAGCTGTTTGGACAGCTTTTCCCGGAACAGGAAAAATGCGATCAACGAGGTAGCAACGATCTCAAAATTATTAAGCAGGGATGCACTTGCAGAATCAGAATACTGTAATCCAAGCATCAGAAGAATCGGTGCGGCAATGTCCAGCACGATCATTCCCACAATGTAGGGCAGCTCCGCTTTCGTCAGCTTCTCCCCTTTTTCTTCTGTAAAACTGCCCCATAGGAACAGTCCGGCACCGGCGCCCAGATACAGAAAAGCCGCCATCATCGTCGGCTGCACAAATTGCAGCAGCATCTTGCTCACAGGGATGTTGATGGCATACAGCGTCGCTGCCAAGATTGCGAAGATCGTTGCGATATTCTTTGTTTTCATCTGCATTCGTCACCCCACCTGTTTTGGGTTATCATATCATAAAAATATCATTTTGTCAGTTTTTCTTACAAACAGGGCATTCCTTCTCCCGACATCTCCTCTGCCGGCACCCAGCCACGATAAATATTCGCCCCGTATCTTGTTTCTTTATCAAAATAGCGCTGTTCCAAGAGCCTGCCGGTCACCGGATCGGCAGGCTCGCTGAAGGGGTGAAATGGCGGGTGTGTCAGGATATACGGAACAGACCGCAAAATACTATATAAACGTTATCGGCGACCTGACATAAAAGCGGATGCTCCAAGGGCAACGCCCCATAAGGAAGTAATGGTTTTGAACAGTCCCTTTTCCGCTTAACTGCATAAAAAATCACCGAAATACGACAGTACTCCGGTGGTTTTATTATTTGTTAATCAAAAAAGTTACCACTTCAAAACTGCGCAGCACCTGAAAAGGGTGGATATTTCTGCCAGACAAGGCAAAAAGCGCAGAAATACTTGGTGTATTTCCAGCTTTTTTAACGCAGTTTGGCGGGAATAGACAGCTCTTTTCAGGCATTACTTCCTTATGGGGTGTTGCCCAACGGAGCATCCGCTTTCTTTATTTTGCATATTCACTTTCAAAGCTGCCTGCAGGAAGAATATGTCCACAGCGGCAGACTTCGTCACCGGCCAGCGTGCCGGTCTTGCCGATGGCACCTCCCATCAGCACAAACACCTCAACATATTCTCCGCACTTGGGACATTTCACCTCCACAAGCCGGGGAGTCCCCTTTCCCTCCTGACAGCCCTTCAACAATGTACCCATAGCCATTCTCCTCTATATTCCATATTTTTTAAGATCAATGCTGCCGTCATCTTCAAACACGATCCCCTCTTGTTCCAGCAAGCGTCTTTGGGCTGCACCGCCGCCAAAGGCAAAATGGTCAGCGACCTGTCCCCTGCTGTTTACTACACGGTGGCAGGGAAATCGGCTGGGATCCGGGTTGCTGTGGAGGATATTCCCCACCGCTCTTGCCAGATTCTTATTGCCCAGATACAAGGCGATCTGTCCGTAGGTCGTCACCTTTCCCCTGGGGATCGTCTTTAAAAATGCATATACCTTTTCCCGCATAGCTCACCAAATAAAAGGAATGATCCTGTACTTTACTTTCTGCTTATATTCTGCATAGCCCTTTAGCTCCCGGGTCAGCAGGTTTTCTTCAGCCTTCAGCCGGACAATGATAATTGCCGGATAGAAGACAAAAACCATCAGCGCATACCAAGACCCAAGTACCAGCGGGATCATCAAAAACAGCAGGATCGTCGCCATATACATTGGATGGCGGACGATGCTATACAGGCCGGTATCCACCACTTTCTGATCTTCCGCCACCTGAATGGTGCGGCTCAAATAGGCATTTTCCCGCATTACTTCCCCATACAGAGCATATGCTCCCAGAAACAGCACCGATGCGATGATAACCACCACCGGCGGCAGCTTCGACCAGCCGAAACGAAAATCCAGCCCCGCCACCACAAAGCCGGCAATGAACATCAGTCCCGATAAGGCAACCACACCTTTCTGAGTTGCCTGCTTTTCCTTTGCATCCAGTCGCTTGGCAAGGAATGATGGGGCTTTAAAAAACATTACAAACCCAGCAGTCAGCATAGGCGCAAACAGCAAAGCAATCAACAGCCAGCCGTATGTATAATGCAGTGTACCCGCCGGCAAGAAGACCAATAATCCCACCAGCAGCAGGCCGCAGGCAAATTTTGCCAACGCATTTAGCAGCAGTTTCATTCTTTTCTCCCTTTCGTCAAATCATAACTTATATCCAGCAGAAATCTGATCTTATCCGCTTCCACCGTGCCGTCCAGTGCCACGGTCAGCCAGTGGGCCTTGCTCATATGGTAGGCAGGATAAATGCCCTTTTCTTCCCGAAATGAACCGATCAACCGGGGATCACTTTTCACATTTACCACATGGATCTCTCCGCCACCGGGAAGCCCCAGCTTTTCCTTGGGAATCACCATGACCACCGCAAACCACTTCCGG
This sequence comes from Oscillospiraceae bacterium, assembly GCA_017435245.1. Taxonomy (GTDB): domain Bacteria; phylum Bacillota; class Clostridia; order Oscillospirales; family Oscillospiraceae; genus Faecousia. The sequence continues at coordinate 5,885 of JAFSFK010000137.1, forward strand.
TTGCTCCCATGACGGAATACCCGAAAGCTGGGATACTTGGCAAACAGGCGCTCCCCGTCCACACCGTAGGCTTCCTGTATGAATTCTTGTAGTGCTCCTGCGTTCATTTACAAATCCCCATCCGGGGCCTGTCCGTCGTGGGCAAGCCACTTGCACTCCGTCAGCGCCATTTGAGAGAAAGTCGCTTTAAAGGAAGAATCTTCCGGGCTGCAGGCATAGATGCCAAAACGGATCGTACCGCCGCCCTTGTGCATATGGCACACACGCATCTGGCTGAACTGTTCACCGTCCTCAGAGCATTCCATACAATAGTCGTCCTCCCGGCGGCTGAATCGGTACCACATAGACTTGATGGAGGCATCGATGGCCGTTGTTGCCCAATCGGAGTAACCCAAATTGGTGACCACACTGCCCAGATGCTGAAATTGCTCATTTTCATACTCAATGGATGCTTTCAGCCAGTTTTCGCTGTCTAAGTACATCACGATACCACACTGGTCAAAACGGTGCTTACTTTCAAATTCCGTCCTGACTGTAAAGGAAAAATATTTTTTCTCCGTTTCCATCTGAAATACCGGCGCATTATCGTTGCGAAAATGATAATACGTCCTCTGCCACAGATCGGTGTGGGGCTTTGTGACGATCTGCACGTGATCGTCGGAAGCTAAAAACTGCGCCGGTTGGCGTGTCCAGCGAAAGTTCTGAATGGAAAATGTCATAATTCTCCCTCCTAAAATGTTTGCGGGCATATAGAACCCTGTTCAGTAGTTTGGACGTTGGATTCCCATATCTCAAAGCGCCTTTATACAGTTCCACAGCCGTTCCAGCAGGTCCCCCTGCAGGTAGAAGGTAGTCTCAAAATGCAAAAACATGTCCGTATTTCTATCCCACATAAGCATCAGCTTGGGAGGAAATTCGTCGTCACCCTCCCAAAATTGCAGCAGCACCGGAAAGAAGGGTGTCACCTGAAATTTGCAGGTCACATCCGCCCCTGCCATACGCTCCATCAGAACGCCACCTAAGCTCTGTGCCGCCGCTTTCAGTTCCTCTAAATGGCCGTCAAGCTTTGCAGCATATTTCTTAGTAAAGGTCTCGGTGTCGGTAACACCGGTGACTACAAAATTACCGACTGCGCACCACTGCCCGGAAAGCGCCGGTGCAGTTTCCCCCTTATGATAGCACAGCAAGTCGTAGACGGTCATTACGGTACTGAAAGAGCGGCATTCCTGCCACCGGCCACCAATGTGTTCTTCAATGCCGCCATTGCATCTACTGATGCGGCAGGGGGTGTTCAGATAGGTCAGATAGAGATACTTTTCATCCTCTTCCAGCCGGAATTTCCGGATCAGCGCTTCCTGGTCGTACTGCAGAAATATCCCCTTGCCGATATCCACCTGAAGCTCATAATTCGATACAGCTTTCTTCACAAGTATCCCTCCCCCAAGGCTTTTTTCGTATTATACCACGCAAAAGAGCCTCTTGCAACGGCTATCCCCTTTGCTATATAATGGGTATATCACGCAAAACGGGAGGATACATTATGAGAAAAAATTTCGGAGCTAAGCCTATGTGCTATCCCATGCCGGTGTTTATTATCGGCACTTACAACGAAGACGGCACGCCCAACGCCATGAACGCCGCCTGGGGCGGTATCAGCGAGGAGCAGGAGATCTCCATCTGCGTCAGCGAAGACCACAAGACCACAGAAAACATTCTGGCCCGGAAGGCATTCACCGTGTCTATGGCCACTGCCAAGTATATGGACGCCTGTGACTATGTGGGCATCGTATCCGGTAATAAAGAGCCGGACAAGTTCGCCAAAGCAGGCTTTCACGCCACCAGGTCCCAGTTTGTGGATGCGCCCCTGATCGACGAGCTGCCTATGGCTGTGGAGTGTGAGCTCCTCTCCTATGACCCTGAAAGCTGCCGTCTGGTGGGAAAGATCGTCAACGTTTCCGCTGACGAATCCATACTGGGAGAAAACGGAAAAGTAGATGTCCAAAAGCTGCAGCCCATCACCTACGACCCGATGAACCACCACTATCTGGCCCTGGGTGAAAAGGTGGGTCAAGCCTTCCACGACGGTTTGTCCCTGAAATAAACATAACCCCCTGGCTTTTGCCAGGGGGTTGCTATTTCATCGATGTATTTTAACCGCTTGATGGGAGAAAAACACATTGTTATAAATGTACTCCGAGAATTATAAGGAAATTAAGCAAATAGGCAAGAACATCTATTGCCAAAAACGCAAGTGTTTTTCCTGCAGCAGAGTTATGCATATTGTTCAGTTCCGCATAATCCGCATAGTCCATTCGAACCTTCTTGATAGCGGCCTTAGATTTTCCTACGGCAACCAGGGCGATCACCATTGGCACCGCAAACAGCAGGGGCTGAATCAGAAGATTCAAAGCACAAACGAATTCCAGGAAGGCACCCAGTACCGTGAGGAAAATGCCGATTAAAGAACAAATTACCAACCCACGGGTTTTTGCCTTTGCTTTTTGGGCACACTTGTATGATTCATTGATGTCCATCCGCTGCCGTTCAGACAGATCCTGCCACTGCTCCTGTACCTCTTTGCTGATTAGGGTGCCGGCATTTTCAGTCTTAATGGGGTAGTAGACGCCGTTGTTCCATGTGAATTCTTCCGCAGACAAACAGCAGGTTTTTGTCGGCAACACCATCCGGATCTTATTCTCGGACTCAAACAATACTACATAACAGCTTTCACCGATATCGACGGATTCATAAAGGGCACTTTCCTTTAAAGCGCCGAGCAACAAACCTGTATGCTGGTGGTTGATATGGTGTTTTCCGTACTTCTCAAACTGCAGGTGATAGCTTCTGTGATTGTCCTCTGTGTCAACTTTGACTTCCTTATGGATGCACTTATCCATAACAACACAGAATTCCATCGATTCTGCCTTTTTCAGCTTTTTATTCGCTCTTATATGTATATTTCTGGGTATAGCTTTCCCTGGCAAGCTGCTCCAACGCATTATGTGCATCGCCTGCAAAATAAGTATCTTTGAATTCCTGAAATGTCATAGGAATTTCTCCTTTTGTCTTGGGACAGAGGATCCGTCCTCTAGTTTCCCTTGGATCAGGTAGCAGCCCGGGTCCCGGCGGCAAAAGCTGCCGAAAGCGGCATAGCTCTGACATCTGGCACCACCACGGCAGTCATAGCTGTACACACAGCCGGCACATTCCCTGGGGATGTCCCGCTTGCGCAGACGCAGGAAGGTCTCGCTGCCAAAATAAATATCTTCCAGCGTAGCATCCTGTATATTTCCGCACACGATGGGCATCCGCCGGCAGGGCATAACATTGCCGAATTCATCCACCGTGATCAGGCTGTTGCCTGCGCTGCAGGAATAGATATTCCCCTCAGCCCCCAGAAACTGCAGAGCACGGTTGGCCGTGACCTGGGTCTTGGGATAAAGCAGCCGGGTCAAAAAATTCCCCTGGGCTTTCTTCAGCGCTTTCAGGTACTGCGGCATCACATTCCCTGTGATCGCCAAATCCTCCAGCCGCTCACCGGTTCCGATGGGCACCAGCCGATCTGTCCACAGCTTGGTGATGCCGTATCTCCGGCACTGTGCCGCCACCTGGGGCAGATATGCAAAATTCTTCCCATTGGCTGTGAAGCTGATGTAAGTGCGGATCCCAGAGCGCTCCAGCTTTTTTGCCGTCTGGAATACCCGGTCATAATCCCCCGGTGCACGCAGACTGTCGTGGATCTGCGGATCTCCGTCAATGCTCAGCTGTACGAAGGCCACACCGTTTTCCTTCAGCCGCCGTATCCGGTCTTCATTCAGAAAGCTGCCATTGGACAGCACACCAAAGGAGTATTGCTCCCTGTGCGATCCCAGATAGTCCAGAATCTCATCAATATCCTCCCGGATGAAGGGTTCCCCGCCGGTGATATTGATATGCCCCCGCTTACGGAAGCCGTGCTTTTGGTTGTAGCTTCGCCGGAGCTGTTCAAACTGCTCCAACACCCGGAAAACGTCCTGTGTGCTCAGCGGCTGCACATCCCCCTCGGTACGGTAGCAGTGCTTGCACCGCAGATTGCACCGTCCGGTGATGTGAAACTGCAGCAGCAGACGGTTTGCATTGCTGCAGATCCTATCAGTCACCGCAGCCACCACATCCACCACAGCCGCCGCAGCCACCGCAGCCGCCACAGCCACTGCAGCTGCTGCAGCCACTGTCACTGCTTGCCGCTGCTGCCGCAGCCGCCGCAATTGCCGCTGCAGCCAGCTGCGCATTCACCACCGAAGCAAAAATGCTGTGGTTGCCGTTATCCGCAGGCGTACCAAATACATCCACGTTCATATCTGTCAGCGCATAGGTTCTGAGCACATCCTGCTTTTCCTGCTCCGTCAGCTCCTCCTCACAGAGGGTCACCCTCTGCAGCAGGTGAGGAAAATCGGGCAGTTTTCGATACTTTACCGTCAAAATGGGCTTGATGGTCCATTCCTCCACCATATCCTCCACCCGTTTTTTCCGCTGTTCAAAATATGCCAGCAGGCCAAATATTGACAGGAGGATCAGCTCCATGATCAAAAAACCTGATGCCTTGCCGTTGACAAAGCCCATAAACAGCTTTCCCAGACCCAGATAATACACCAAGCCAAGTGCCAGGTCGGAGATCAGCTGGTTTACCCACCGGATTTTTCCGATAACCATAGCCGCTGCAACACCGCCGGGGCTCTGGTACTGGGGTTCGGGCTTTACTTCACGAACCACATCCGCAATGGTGACCTCCTCCCCGGCATAATACTTCTGCCACAAATATGTAACGATCCGGTTCACCTGAGGATTCTGGCTGCAGTAGGCTTGGAGTTCCTCCTTGGTCCGTTTCGGATGGACCGTTACCACCGTTTTTCCTGCAGCATCTGCCGCTTCCCTCATATGGGTGCATTTGACGATACCGTGGAGCTTGGCCTTGAGCAGATAATAGCCGGCCATCTTATACCGGTCGGTCCCCTGCAAAAGCATCAGGTCGCCGTCCATATACTGCTGCTGCAGCAGCATCTGCCGGTTCTTTTGTGCTGCGGACTTGCTGAGCTTCACCTGAAGAACGATTGCAAGGAACAGCACCACCGCATATACCACAGGCCATATTATCAGATAGATGCTTCCCGGGATCACCCGCAGAAACTCCGGAATACTTCCCAAGGCCAGTACCAGCAGCACCCCCAAGATCACAAACCGCAGCCAGCGCCACACCGCCTCAAATCCCTGAGGGGCAGCCGGTTTTGGTGCAGAATTTGCAGGTGTAGCGGGGGCAGTCTGCTGGGGCACTTGCTGAGACGCCTGTTTGGGCACTTGCCGGGGTGCCTGCTGAGGGGCACCGCAGCGATCACAGAAGTTACTGCCGTCGGGCAGCTGTGAACCGCATTTATAGCAATACATATGATCTCTCCTTTACATCCCGGCGGCAGATCTGCCGGGATATTCCCTTATCCCAGGTTGATAATGAACCGGAAGGATACCCGGCGGGAAGCGTCCATATCCACCTCGCCGTTGGCATCATAGATGGGCTTGTCGTAGGAATAACCGATCGCCTGCAGCATCTGGTTCAGCGCATCGGTATAAGCGGCATCCACACCGCATTCGGCGGACAGGCAATAATCTCTTACACTATCCGCTCTTGCCTGGGACAGCTCCAGATTCATATCATATTCGCCACGGGTGTCGGTATGCCCCTCCACCATGATCTTGGATACGAAATCAGTGTACTTGTCGCTGAAAACCACCGAGGTGTACACCTGCATAAACTGCTGCAGGAAGGTCTTGCCCTCGTTGGAGATCACAGATTCATTGGAACCAAAGAGCACCGTGGAATCCATTGCGATCTCGCCTGTCTGCTCGTTGATGGTCACATTCAGGCCTGCCGCTTCATAGGCTGCTGCCAGATCCGCCAGCAGATTTGCCTTCTTCTCGGCAATCACCTTGATTTCCTCTTCTTCCATCTGCTCCAGCTGTGCCTTATCCTCCGCTTCCACCATTGCTGTCAGTGTGCCCAGCTCCCGGGTAAAGTAGTTATCCGTATAATAGTAGACCTTTTCTCCGTCGGTCAGTATGGTCACATCGCCGCTGCCGGGGAAATATACCAGCTCTTTAAAATGCTGCGTTTCGTTGCCTTCCGAATCGTAGGATATCCAGTACAGCGCCATCCAGCCATCCAGGCCCACAGCTGCCGCTCTTTCCCGTGTCCTAATGGTTTCATCCTGCGGCAGCAGCGTCACACTTTCATATTTTTTGCCAATCGATGCACTGATCCAGTCCAGTCCCTCCAGCGCCGGAGAGCCTTCTGCCAGGTAACCGCCGATGTCTATGTAGGCACTGTGATCGTCGGAAAACTCCTCACCCACAAGGACCACGCTGTCCTCACCGTTGCTCAAGGTCAATTGGACACCGGAGAACGCAAAGGTATAGGTCAAGCTGTCCTGCCCCAGCGCATATTCAACGCCCAGACGCTTATACTCCTCATCCCGCAGATCTGTATAGCTATCCAACGGCGTAAAGGTGATCTGATTTCCCTCTACGGCATAGGTGCACAGCACATCTCTGGTTCCACCGGTTTCCGTTGCCAGCGTCAGTCTTGCCCATTCCTGATCCCGATTGCCCCTTACTTCGTATACACAGGGATGTCCGGCCGCAAAGCCCACAGGCAATGTAGACAGTCTATACGTGTCCAATCTGGATTCATTGGACAAATATGTCGCACAGTAATCGATATCGGCAAAGGTTGTATTTTCTATAAAATCCTCTTTGGTCTTCTCCCAGTTTTTCACCCGATAAGCACCATAAAACATTTTTTCGTTGTAGGTGATGGATGCATATACCTGCTGAGGATCCAGGGTCCTCTGGGTTTCCTTCAGCATCTTGTCGAGCTGCTTTTCGTTATCGCCCCAGTGGTCAACGATGTATAATACACCGTCTTCATCCAGTCTGCCGCAGGCTGCCATAGACAGCAGCACCGCAATTGCCATCAGGATCGCTAAAAACTTTTTCATTCTTTTTTCTCCTCTTCTTTTATTCTTCAAACAGCAAGTCGAGGATCCGCCGCCTGATGGCACGGACCTCTTCCCGATGCTTATGCCAGAAATCCGGATATCCGCCTTCGTGATAATCTGCCCGGCACAGGAAGGTCAGATAGATCATACACATCTCTATGGATGCGCTGTGCAGGTTCTTCCGGGCTGTGATCTCATTGATCTGCTGCCAATAATCATTATAGTTCCGCACACGAAGCTTCAGATCATAGGTGATCTCGCTCAGGTGTTCCTTCCCCTGGCACAGCCGGTCCCGCAGTTCCCGGGAGGTGCTTTTCAGCTTTTCCTCCAAGGGCACATCATCCAGACACACAGGCTCCGGGTGCAAGCGTTCTCCGCTGAGCCGCTTTCCGGTATGGGGAATAGCAGAACAGCTTCCCGCACGGCCATAGGTGCCTTGCCGGGCAAGCCAGACCTCATTGAAGCTCCGGATGATCTCATTGAATTCCTTCGGGAGCTGCCACTGGATCTGCCACATCAGCGTCTTATTCTCCGTTTGCTTGTATTTTTCCGGTTCCTTGTAAAGCATCCAGGAGTCGTTGTAATAGGGCCAGGCAATGGCACCGGTAATGGCTGCCACCGTATCGCTGTCACCGCCAATGGAAATGGCGTTGCGGATGGCATCCTCAAAGCTCTCCGATTCTAAAAATGCCTGAATCGCCTGAGGCACCGTCTGCTGACAGGTTTCGTTGAACTGATAACCGGGTCGGATCTGGTCCAGGCTCTCCTCCAGATCATAGAAGTTTATTTCTATAAAATTGCGGATATCTTCCTTTGGAAAATGCCCCTTGGCCAAAAAGACCGCTCCTGCCACAGCCTGTGCGCCCTTAATGCCTTCCGGATGGTTGTGGGTCACCTCTGCGGAGGCCTTCGCCAGGGACAGCGCCTCACTCATAGTCACTGCCATCAGTCCGCAGGGAGCTACCCGCATAGCAGAGCCGTTTCCATAGCTTCCATAGGGCTGGGGATCCTTCGCCAGCAGCCATTGCGCAAACCGGCCGCCATAGCCCCGTCCCGGGTACCGTCTGCCGAAATCCTGCATTTGCTCCACGAGGATCTCCTTAAAATCCCGGTTTTCCTCTCTGGCGATGAGCAGTGCCTTCGCAACTGCCACCGTCATTACCGTATCGTCCGTAAAGAAGCATTGCTGCTGAAGCAGCGGAAATTCTTTTGTCTTGATGTTATCAAACTCATAGACCGAGCCTACAATATCCCCAATGATCGCTCCGTACATCGATTATTCTTCAACTCCCTCTATCTGCCAGCATTTTAGGGAGAATCCGATCCGGACATCGTCCACCTGGGTGATGGCTATTTTATCCCCCACGCAGAGCCGTTCATAATCCCCACAGTTCACACTATAGTTTCCCCGGTCTGTAAACAGCTGATAGACTGTGCTCTCAGAGTCACTGGTGGAATCGAATTTTTTAGCCGTGCAGGTTTCCACCGTAAAAGACAGCTGTTGGGGAACACACTTCAGCCGCTGCTTTCTTATTTTCTCTGTATCCAGAAATGCCCACGTAAAGAAGCCGCCCAGAATACTGAAATCACCCACCCCGGCTGATGTAATATCCCAGAGCCTTAGAGATCACAAGGTTAGGCTTTTCTGCTACTTCCGCCCGCTGTTCAAGATCATACTAAATATACCATAACTGCATTAAACGGGCAATAAATATGCGACATTTTGTCGCATTTGATTGCGTAAATCATCATCGAATTTCACATATTTTAAGAACTTTTCAACAACTTGATTACTTTTGGTTTATGCGAAATCATCCCCACCGGTCATGCCGCTAATATACCCAGATCTCCTTATGACCTTTTATCAGTCGAATCTACAGTCTTATCAAATTATCTTTCGCTTGCGTGTTCTTCCCTACCACCGAAAATACGGTTATCTACGCATAAAAGGTCCCCTCTACCTCACTAAGCGCCGGATTTCGCCCGGTTGCTCGCTTGTATAGCGCCTACGGGCGCTTATGACTCGGAAACTAACAAAAACATCCCGGAAGAAAGCTTCCGGGATGTTTTTGTCTTATTCGTACTCGTAGAAGCCACGGCCGGTTTTCTTGCCATACCAGCCCTTGTCGTAGTAGCTCTTGATCAGCTCATAACCAACAGGGATCTCGCCGGTCTCCTCGATCTTACGCAGCATAA
>JAFSFK010000138.1 GCA_017435245.1 Oscillospiraceae bacterium
AATGGAAAATGGATAATGGAAAATGATTGTGTGGCCTTCGGCCACTATTTAAATTATTTTCCAGAGGAAAATACCACAATTTTCAATTTTCAACTTTCAATTTTCAATTCGCTCGGCAGAGCGCTAAACCGGAATTTGAAGCTGTGACGATACCGAGCGTAAATATATCGTTCATTGCCGCACCGGGCACGTATTGCCTGCCGGGGCGCCCCGGCTTACAGCCAGAAGCAGGCGGTGCGGGTATTCTCGTAGTCCTCCACTCTGGCGTGGGTGCCGATGATCAGGTAATTGTGGACCGTCACATCCCGGGCAGCAACGCCTGCCGCATCTGCCCGCAGCAGCACCTGATCTCCCCGGGTGACCTCCATTCCCAGATAGTCCAGCTTATTTTGGATATCCGAACGGCTGTCGGTAATATGCAGACCGTCCTGATCGAAGGTGTAGCCGCTCCGGGTGACCACCTTCCGGGCACCTTCCTCCCGCTCCGCAGAGATGGCCAGCTCCAGCTGCTGGGCAGTGACCGCCAGCTCTGCCTGCTGCTTCAGGCTCCGGACGGACTGCTCCACCAGCGCAAGATCCGCCTGGGTGGCGGTTTCCGTCTGGACCACCCGGGCGGAGATCCGGTCCGCCTCCACCTGCAGGCGGCTCAGCTCCTCCCGGGCTGTCAGAAGAACCGCCTCCGTATCCTCGGGAGCGGCAGACCAATCGGTGACCACACTGCCCTTTTCCAGCTGGGGATGGTACACATCGCAGCTCCCCACAGCGGTAAATTCCAGCACAAGGTCGGCACTGTCCGCAGTGAAGGCGTGGCTGTACTTTTCCCAGCTGTGGGTGAGGGGAATCTGCGCTCCCGCCACCGCAAGGCTTCCGCCCCTGCCCCAAAAGCTGAAGGTATACCTCTGCCCCGGCTCCATCAGGCCGGGCATCACAAAGCTTTCCGGCAGGGCATCCACCGTAAAGCGCAGTACCGGATCATTCCCCTCGGGGGGAGCATCCGCCACCTGGGCCAGGGCAGCGATCCGGGGATAGGTCACGGTCATGGAGCCGCTCTCGGCGATCAGGGTGGTGACGGGAAACACCGCCGTCAGGCCCTCTGCCCTGCCGTCTGACCCGGCGGTAACCATCTGGCCCGCATAGCTTTCAAACTCCGTGGCAGCGCTGCCCACCTCCAGCTGGGGCTTAAACAGCACATTTTCCGCTGTGATACCGGCCTCCACCACGATGTAGAACCAGTAGCTTGACCCGGTGGAGGTAAAGGTGATGCCGCTGCCGTATTCCGTGGGATAGACAGCCTGGTTGGTGCCCTGGATAAAATATTTTCCTTTGCCGCCGGAAGCAGGCGTACCGCTGAGGGTGACCACCGTCCCCTGGGGCAGCCAGATACCGCTTGTCTTCGTGTTGCAGTAGTAGACCACCCGCTCTGTGGCGGTGCCGTTGATGGTCAGGGTACCGTCCCCGTGGTCGGTGAAGGTAATGCCGCTTATGGTGCTGGCGGAGTAATAATAGGGGTAGGGAATGAGGTTTTTGCCGCACCGGCGAACCGTCCCCGCCCCGGCAAGCTGCACCTGCAGGGCATTGTTTCCGGGGTCGCAGTCGGTGATGACCAGGGGATTGCCCGTCACCGTGGCGGTGCCGGAGGATGCCTTGCCGCTGGTGAAATAATAGCGCTCATCGGCCAGGGTGCGGCTGTTTACGATACGGTTTCTGCCGCCCACCTCTAATTCCTCCAGCTGGGTGGTGACCCGTCCCACCTGGGCGGAAACCCCGGAGACCTTCTCCTCCACCCGGGCCATCTGCCCCTGCAGCAGCTGCACCGAGCTGCGGCTGTACCGGGCAGAGGCACTGCTCCGGCTGGGGGTGCCGGAGCTAAGCAGCTTGCAGCCGCTGCCGGAAAGCTCCATAGAGAAGATGGCGCAGACCCTCCCATCCACCGTCACCAGCTGCCCCGGCTGCCAGGGACATTCCAGACGGTCCGCAAAGGCCTCCGCCTCCAGGGGGGTGTAGGAAAAACCTGCCAGACGCTGGTAAATATTCCGGGCACAGGCGGTCAGGACCTCCTGAGAAAAGGCGGTGAGCAGAGGATTTCCGGTGATGTGGTAGCATTCTCCCTCCCCCGCCTCCGGCCAAACTGCCGCCAGGTCCCCCTCGTCCTGACCGATGGCCACCCGGGCGATGGGTGCGCAGGGGGCATCGGCAAGGGTAAGGCCCTTGCGGTCTGCGGGGGTGATGGGGGTGGGATTCTCCCGGTAGCCGGAAAAGGTCAGCACTCCCTCCGCCGTCACACAGGCAAAGGCAGCGTTGGCTCCCGCCACCCAGGCGATGAGCTGCCGCCCGGTGACATTGCGGGCAAACTGAAGCACCGGATATTCCCCGTTGCAAAGGGAAATGTCCGGTGCCAGAGGGATGCCGCATTGTTCGCAGACCATGGTAAGCAGCTGGGAAATGGTGTAGGGCCAGTCCGGCAAGGCTGCCAGCCAGGCGGTCAGGTCCCTTTCCGCCCTGACCATAGCGTCATAGGCGGTGAAGCTGAGGGTGTATTTGCCGGGACGCTCTGCCTTTTCCGTGTAGAAGGTGCCCATCAAAAGCCGGTTCCCAGCCCCGTCCTGCCGGTAGTGGGTCACCGCCGTACCGGGTGCAACAGAAAAGCTGCCGGTGGTATCCAGCAGCTTCACCTGGAGCTGTGCGGCACAGGCACAGCCGAAATCTAAATTTTCCCCGGCGTTCACCTGCCGGGTATAGCGCAGGCTGGTAATGGAGATCTCCTCCCCGGCGCCGGAAGAAAGCTCCCTGCCGTCGGGCAGGAGCAGAATATCCTGGATCATCGGCAGCCTCCTAACACTGGATCACGGTGAAGCTGTAGTTGCGCCACAGACCCAGCCGTGCGTTTTTCCAGCTCAGGGCGTACTTGCTGCGGTAGCACAGGGATTGCTCCGCCGTTCCGTCCCTGCCGGGGTGGGTGAATTGGAATGTGGCGCTGTCGCCGAAGAGGGACTCCATATAATTCTTCTCCTCGTCGGTGAGGGTGTCGTAGACAAAGCTCCAGCTGGCCACCTTGGTCCGCACCGGGATCCGGTGCATAAAGCCGGCCTGATCCCGGCCGGCATCGGCGGCATCGATGTCCTCGTAGGACACCTCCACCTCCTCGTCCGGCGCCAGCACAGGCCGCCCGTTTATCTGAAAAAGCTCCGTAGTACTTCGCATAAAATCTCCTTTCCAACTTCCGGTTTAGCGATAGCTGTCCGTTAGAATCCGCAGGGGCGATTATCATCCGCCCGCCAAATTCCGGTTTATGGAGCTGTTTAAAATGATTGCCCTGCGGGCAATGGCATCCTTTGGATGCCGGGGTTACGGATTGCCACGTCGCCTTCGGCTCCTCGCAAAGACGTGTTATTTGTTAATATCAGCGCCGATATAAGTACAAACAACTAACAAAATTCCACGTCATTGCGAGCCAGTTCGCAAACTGGCGTGGCAATCCGTTTCCCCACAATGCACAGCATTGTATCGGCGTTAGCCGATAATCAACTGCTCCATAAACCGGAATTTAATATCCCCGCAGCATTGCTATCCGGTGGTTATGACGGCTGACAGCCTTGGCTGGCACCAGCTCCGCCCCTTGCGCATCCAATTCCAGCTCGATCACTTCCGTATCCGCCACATATTCTCCCCCTTCCCAATAATAACACCCACCGGGATCTCCCCGGTGGGTGCAATTACATTTGCCGTTTTCTATTTTCTTCCGCACATTTCTTTAAAAAACCATAGATACGGAAAAACTCTTTCTCATATTTCTGAGTAAAACAAACAGCTATATCATCATTGGTAATATCTTGGATCCTCTCAGGCATTGGCGTAAAAGGGTTCTCACTGGTACGTATGCACAAATACCCCTTCCAAGAAAATGTAGGCGCACCATAAGCCACATCAATAATTTGATCATATGGCACAGCAATCGGCTTCTTGTCAAGCCAAATACTAAAACGGAAACAGACTTCTTTTTCCCGAAAGGAAGTCCGACCCAAAAAGCACCTGTGCTCCCAGTTAGGGAACGGAAACCGCAATTCCTTGCTCATTTTTTGAAGCGTTCCGCCGCAATTGGGGCAGATGCCGTTATCCGGCACGGTTTTTATCATACTGCCGCAGTATTCGCACTTCATCTCCCTAACTCCTCTCCGGTACCGATGTTTGCTTTCAAAAAAACATACACTTGACGGAATTTGTCATTATTTTTCTCCTCAATAAAAGCAAACGTATCTCCCAGCCGCTGCTGACCAAACCTTTCGGGCAGCGGGATATGTTGATTTCTCTTTTCTCTCACGCAAATAAAACCATAATGCCACCAGTTTGCCGGCACATAGGATACATCGTATATTTGATCATATGGTATCGTAATATCGATCCTCGGAACTTTTGGCTGCTTTACACACAGCCTTATCCATTTATCACGCAATTCGATAAATCCGCCCCGTGCCTCGACCATAGGGAACGGCGGTTTGGGACGTTCTGATTTCAGCGTGCACCCGCAATTGGGGCAGATACCGTTATCCGGCACGGTTTTTATCATACTGCCGCAGTATTCGCATTTCATCGCATTCACCGTCCTCTGCCCCCCATTATACCCAAGGCACATCCCCTTTGCAAGGCTTCCCAAACAAATTCCGGCTTATGGAGCCATTGTTCGTTAGAACCCGTAGGGGCGGATATCATCCGCCCGCCAAATTCCAGTTTATCGAGCTGTTGCGCACCACACCCAAAGGCTCCCTTGCCTAAAGGGAGCTGTCAAAAATCTTTGATTTTTGACTGAGGGATTTGCAGCAATCGGCATCAGTATACGATAGATTTCGGCGAATTCGTACAGTATCCCCCCGACCCGGCTGTTGCCGGGCCA
>JAFSFK010000011.1 GCA_017435245.1 Oscillospiraceae bacterium
AACGCTCTGACGAGCGAATTGAAAATTGAAAGTTGAAAGTTGAAAATTGTGGTATTTTCCTTCGGAAAATAATTTAAAACGTCGGCGTAGCCGACACAATCATTTTCAATTTTCAATTTTCCATTTTCAATTATTATCGAGCGTCAGCTCGATAAACCGGAATGTGAAGGTGTGACGATACCGAGCGTAAATACATCGTTCATTACCGCACCGTGCACGTATTGCCTGCCGGGGCATCCCGGCCGATAAACCGGAATTTGTGGAATAAAATTTATAAATATGTAGATTTTTGGAATATCATCGTATATAATGTATATGATCGCTTTTGCGATCAGAAAGAGAGAGGCTGATGAAAGAAAAATTTAAACTTACAAAATTGGAAAAAAGCTGGGTACTATACGATGTGGGCAATTCCGCTTTTACCCTGCTGGTATCCACGCTGCTTCCCATCTACTTCAATGCCCTGGCCACCTCTGCCGGGGTGAACGAGGACCTGTACTTAAGCTACTGGGGCTATGCCGGCTCCATCGCTACCATCCTGGTGGCCTTGATCGGACCCATCTGCGGTACCCTGTCCGACCGGAAGGGATACAAAAAAATGCTGTTTTTGCTGTGCGTTGGCCTGGGTGTGGCAGGCTGTGTCTGCCTGGGCGTGACCGGCAACTGGCTTGTGTTCCTTGCCATTTTTATCCTGGGCAAGGTGGGCTTCAATGCCAGCCTGGTGTTCTACGATTCCATGCTCCCGGAGATCACCACCACGGAACGGATGGATAATGTATCCACCCAGGGCTACGCCTGGGGCTATATCGGTTCGGTGGTCCCCTTTGTGCTGTGCCTGGTGCTGGTGCTGGCCGGCGGCAGCTTCGGTTTGGATCAGACCACGGCGATGGTGCTGTCCTTTATCATTACCGCCCTTTGGTGGGCAGTGTTCACGGTGCCGCTGACCCGGCACTACAAGCAGACCGCATACGTTGCACGGGGCGAGCGTCCTTTGGGGGATTCTTTCCGTCAGCTGGCAAGCACCTTCCGCAAGGCTAAGGAGCAGAAGCACGTGTTTGTGTATTTGCTGGCCTTTTTCTTCTTCATCAACGGCGTGTACACCATCATTGATATGGCTACCGCCTACGGCACCGACCTGGGTCTGGACACCACAGGACTGCTGCTGGCGTTGCTGCTGACCCAGATCGTGGCGTTTCCCTGTGCGATCCTGTTCGGCAGACTCTCTGCCAAGCACGACAGTGCCAAGCTGATGAAGATCTGTATCGTCTGCTACACCTGCATCACCTTGTTTGCGGTGTTCCTGGTGAGTCAGTGGCAGTTCTGGCTGCTGGCGACTTTGGTGGGTATGTTCCAGGGTGCGATCCAGGCGCTGAGCCGGTCCTACCTGGGCAAGATCGTACCCTCGGAGCAGAGCGGTGAGTTCTACGGCCTGATGGACATCTGCGGCAAGGGTGCTTCCTTCTTTGGCATGGCCCTGGTGGGATTCATCAATCAGATCACCGCCGGACTGGAAGTGAATGTGTTCGGCCTGCAGCTGCAGAACGCCAACATCGCCGTCAGCGTGCTGGTGGTGCTGTTTATTATCGGCTATCTGCTGTTCTGCAAGGCGGATAAGCTTAACAAGGCAAGAAATGTATGATCGACCTTTTGGGGCAGTGTGCTTGGCACACTGCCCTGTTTGCATAATGGGGTTGATTAAATTCCGGTTTATCGGCCGGGATGCCCCGGCAGGCAATGCGTGCACAGTACGGTAATAAACGATATATTTACGCTCGGTATCGTCACATCTTCAAATTCCGGTTTATCGAGCTGACGCTCGATAATAATTGAAAATGGAAAATGGAAAATTGAAAACGATTGTGTCGGCTACGCCGACGTTTTAAATTATTTTCCGAAGGAAAATACCACAATTTTCAACTTTCAACTTTCAATTTTCAATTCGCTCGTCAGAGCGTTAAATCGGAATTTGGTGGGACTTTACAAGATGTGGCGGAAATTATATAATGGAGTATCGTAAAAAAGGAGGGGTACGGATGCGGCTGCGGTTTCAAAAATGGGATATTGCAGTGATCGCCGGTGTGATCTTGGCGGCGGCGCTGGTGTTCGTGGCCTTCCTGCCCGGCAACAGCGGCGCATATGCCCAGGTCTATCTGCAGGGACAGCTGGTGGACACCCTGCCGCTGAATGTGGATCAGAGCCGGGAATATTCCGGTGTGTACACCAACGTGGTGACGGTTCAAAATGGTAAGATCGCCGTGACCCATTCCGATTGTCCCGGTGAGGATTGCGTCCACAGCGGCGGCATTTCTGCCGCAGGCAGAAGTATCGTGTGCCTGCCCAACGGTCTGGAGATCCGGGTGGTGGGAAATGAATCGGATGTGGATTTCGTAGTGGGGTGATGGGATGAAGACAAAAAGGATCGCCCTGTGCGGCGTTTTCATCGCCCTGGCGCTGGCGCTGTCTTATATGGAGCGGATTATCCCGGTGCAGCTGGTGATCCCCCTGCCGGGTATCAAGCTGGGGATCGCAAATATCGTTACGTTGGTTGCGTTGTATCTGCTGGACAGTAAAGCGGCCTTTTTGATCCTTGTGCCCCGGTGTGTGCTGGGTGCGGTCTTCGGAGGAGGTATCACAGGACTGCTTTTCTCCCTTGCCGGGGGCGTGCCGGCACTTCTGGTGATGGCGCTGGCAAAAAAGTCTGCCCGGCTTTCGATTTACGGTGTCAGTATTCTGGGTGCTGCTGTTCATAATGTGGGGCAGATCCTGGCGGCGATGGTGCTGATGAACTCGGTATACATCGGGGCGTATCTGCCCTGGCTTTTGCTGGCGGCTATCGCCACGGGAGCCTGCACCGGCGCTGCCGGGGCAGGGGTGCTGCGGCTGCTGGGGAACAGGAGGGAAGCGGTATGAAACGCCTTTTTTCGGTGCTGTTGCTGGTGAGTCTTCTGCTGTGTGGCTGTACCCGGCAAAAAAACCAGACCTTTACCTATCTGGATGTATTTGACACCGTGACCACCGTTATGGGAGATCAGGACCAAGCCCAAAAGATCCACGATCAGCTGATAAGGTATCACCGGCTGTTCGATATTTACAATGAGTATGACGGGCTGAATAACCTCAAGACTGTCAACGATATGGCGGGCGTTCAGCCGGTGGAAGTGGATGCAGACATCATCCGCCTGCTGCTGGATTGTAAGGAATACCATCACCTTACCGGCGGTAAGGTGAATGTGGCGATGGGCAGTGTGCTGAAGCTGTGGCATGATGCCCGGGCGGCTGGTCTGGAGTGTCCTGAGAATGCGTGGCTGCCGGATCCGGCTGCGTTGGAAGAAGCGGCAGCCCATACGGATATTGAGAGCATCGTCATTGACCGGATGGCCGGTACGGTGTTTATCACCGACCCGGAGACCAGCTTGGATGTGGGTGCCATCGCCAAGGGTTGGGCGGTCCAGAGGGTTGCGGAGAATGCCGACCCGGGGATGCTCATCAGTGTGGGCGGAAATGTTTTTGCCACCGGTCCCAAGGGGGAGAATACTCCCTGGGTCATCGGGATCCAATCCCCGGAGGGGGAGGGGAATCTTTGCACCCTGAATATTACCGCAGGTGCGGTTGTCACCAGCGGTGACTATCAGCGCACCTACACGGTGGATGGGGTGCAGTACCATCATATTATCGATCCTGCCACCCGGATGCCCGGCACATACTGGCGCAGCGTAACGGTGGTGGGGCAGGATTCCGCTTTGGCGGATGCCCTTTCTACGGCGCTGTTTTTGCTGCCCCTGGAGCAGGGAATGGCGCTGGCGGAGCGGCTGGGCGTGGATGCTTTGTGGGTGGATGCCCAGGGAGCGGAGTTTATGACAGAGGGCTTTTCTCCACGGATACGGCAGTAGTTCAAATTCCAATTTATCGAGCTGACGCTCGATAATAATTGAAAATGGAAAATGGAAAATTGAAAATGATTGTGTCGGCTACGCCGACGTTTTAAATTATTTTCCGAAGGAAAATACCACAATTTTCAACTTTCAACTTTCAAT
>JAFSFK010000139.1 GCA_017435245.1 Oscillospiraceae bacterium
CGTGACGGATGAGGTGTACAGTAGAATGTTACGAATTTGCCGAAAACCGATGTGTAATCGCAACATTTTCTGCACACCTCATCAGTCAAAAATCAAAGATTTTTGACAGCTTCCCCTCAAGGGGAAGCCTTTGGTGGAGCAACGTAACAGCTCGATAAACAGGAATTGGAAAGGGAGAGGCATGGCCTCTCCCCTGCAATTAGATTTATTCAGAAAGCTTGTGGATAAAGATACCGCTGCGCAGCTTAGGCTCGAACCAGGTGGATTTGGGAGGCATAATGGCACCGGCATCGGCAATGTCCATTAAGTCCTCCATCGTGGTGGGATACATAGAGAAGGCAACCGCCATCTCGCCGCTGTCCACCCGGTCGGCAAGGCTCTGCAAGCCACGGATGCCGCCCACAAAGTCGATACGCTTATCGGTACGGGGATCTCCGATGCCCAGAATGGGCGCAAGGAGATTCTCCTGCAGGATGGATACATCCAGCCGGGCCACAGGGTCAGCAGCATCGTAGCTGCCTTCCTTGGCCTCCAGCAGATACCAGCTGCCGTCCAAGTACATACCGTAGGTATGCTTCCGGGCAGGCTTCAAAGCCCCCTCCCCTTCGTAGGTGGTGATATGGAACTTTTCACCCACCGCAGCCAAAAATCTCGCCTGGGTATAACCGTTCAGGTCCTTAACGATCCGGTTGTAGTCCATAATATACAGCTGATCGTCCGGGAAGATGACGGACAGGAAATAGTTAAATTCCTCACTGCCGTTCCAGTTTGGATTCTGCTCCCGGCGCTTGAGGCCTACCCGAACCGCAGACGCAGAGCGGTGGTGTCCATCGGCAATATACAGATTCTCGATCCCGGCAAACTCGGCGCAGAGCTTTTCGATAAGCGTTTCCTCGTCGATCACCCACACTGTATGGGAAATACCATCCTCACTGACAAAATCATACACAGGCGCCTTGCTTTCCATCACACCGGCTACCATTGCGTCAATGGCTTCCTTTGCCCGGTAAGTCAGGAAAATGGGACCGGTATTGGCATCGCAGTAATCCACGTGATTGATCCGGTCCTGCTCCTTGTCTGCCCGGGTCAGCTCGTGCTTGCGGATGATATTATTGCGGTAGTCATCGATGGAGGTACAGCCCACGATGCCGATCTGGCAGCGGCCGTTCATCACCTGCTTGTAGATATACAGGCACGGCTTTTCATCCTGGATGAACACCCCATCGGCGATCATCTGATTGAGATTATCCCTGGCCTTTTCATACACCCGGGTATCATACAGGTCGATGGCAGGATCCAGGTCGATCTCCGCCTTATCCACGTGGAGGAAGGAATGGGGATTATTTTCCACCATTTCCCGGGCCTCCCGGCTGTTCATAACATCATAGGGCAGCGCCGCCACCTGTGCCGCCAGGGCAGCAGTAGGACGAACCGCCTTAAAGGGTCTGACAACGGACATATTTATCCACGCTCCTGCTCGAACTTCGTGAGGAATTCTACCAGCGCTTCCACGCCCTCCTTGGGCATTGCGTTGTAAATGGATGCCCGCAGACCGCCAACGGACTTATGACCTTTCAGGTTATCATAGCCCGCTGCCTTAGTAGCTGCCACTACTTCTGCGTCCAGCTCCTTGCTTTCGGTGACGAAGGGAACATTCATAAGGCTGCGGACACTCTTTTCCACCGTGCCGTTAAACATTTTAGATCCATCCAGGAAATCATAGAGGATCTTGGCCTTCTCCTGGTTGCGCTTATGCATTTCCTCCAGACCGCCGATGGACAATAAGTACTTGAACACCTTGCCGCAGCAGTAGATATCCCAGCAGTTGGGGGTGTTGTACAGAGAATCCGCATCGGCGTGGGTCTTGTACTGCATATAAACCGGCAGGTCACCCAGATCATCCCGGATCAGATCCTCACGGATGATCACCACCACCATGCCCGCAGGACCAACGTTCTTCTGGACACCGGCGTAGATCATACCGTAGTCAGACACGTTGCAGGGCTTAGAAAGGAACATAGAGGACTGGTCGGACACCAGTACGTGACCCTTGGTGTTGGGCAGCTGTTGCCAGGTTACACCGTGGATGGTCTCATTCTCACAGATGTAGACGTAGTCCGTGTCCTCAGGGATATCCAGATCGGAGCAATCGGGAATATAGCTGTAATTCTTATCCTTGGAAGATGCGGCAACGATGACCTCGCCCACCTTCTTGGCTTCGGCGATGGCCTTCTTGGACCAGGCACCGGTCTCGATATAGACGGCCTTGCCGTTTTTCATCAGGTTCATAGGGATCATAGAGAACTGCAGCGTCGCACCTCCCTGGATGAACAGCACCTTATAGTTATCAGGAATGTTCATCAGCCGGCGCAGGTCCTGCTGGGCCTCGTCGATGATGGTCTGGAACACGGCACTGCGGTGGGACATCTCCATCACACACATACCGCTTCCCCGGTAATTCATCATCTCGTCCCGGATCTCCTCCAGCACGCACTCCGGCATCATAGCGGGACCTGCAGAAAAGTTAAATGTTCTCTCGTACTTCATCATCTTATCCTCCTGTTTTTTTCATTTTCTTATTGTCCGGGCTGCCCACCGTCAGCGGAACAAGCTCCCTCACCGGCGGACACTTTGGGGTATAAAGGAACCGGCCTTCTGAAGAAGGCCGGTTTCGGTCTTCCTTACATATCCACCCAGATATTTCCTTCTTTGTTGGAACGCAGGCAGGCGTGGACAAACTTCACGCCCTCTGCTCCGGCTTCTACGGTGGGGTAATCGATCATATCCTCGGTAAAGGAGCCATCCTTCTTAGCAGTGATGCAGCGGCTGAAACTGCGGTAAAGGTTACCCATAGATTCCAGCCAGCCTTCCGTATGACCGGAGGGCAGACGTCCATAGGCAGCCGCACCGGGCTCGATGCCGCCGTTGCCACGGTGGCGCTCAATGATGGTGCCGTCCCGCTGGATCATCGTGACCTTCTCACAGTTTTCCTGACTCCACAAAATAGAGCCGTTTTCGCCGTAGATACGCACACGCAGATCATTGTCGTGGCCGATGGCAAACTGGCTGGTCCAGTATACGCCGGTAGCACCGCCTTCATACTCCACCATTACCACATCGTTATCATCCAGCACTCTGCCGGGGACCACCACGTCCATCTTTGCCAGCACCCGCTTGATCTTCAGACCGGTAAGGGTAGCAACAGCATTTTCCACGTGGGTGCCCAGATCGCCCAGACAGTTGACTCCGCCGGACTGCTTGGGATCGCAGCGCCAAGCGCCCTGCTTGCCGCCCCATTCGCCTTCATAGGCCAGCCATCCCTGGGGGTACTCCGCCATTACGGTGCGGATCTTGCCCAGCTTGCCGGCGGCGATATAGTCCCGGATATGCTTTGCGGTCACGTGACCCATATAGGTATAGGTCACCATAAAGAGGAGTCCCTTTTCCTTTGCCAGACGGGCCAGTTCCTCCGCCTGCTCCACCTCCAGACACAGAGGCTTATCGCAGGAAACGTGGATACCCGCCTCCAAAAAGGCCTTACACACGGGATAGTGGCTGACATTGGGAGTGACTACCACCACGAAATCGATACCATCGGGACGGGCAGCCTCTGCCTTGGCCATTTCTTCATAAGATGCGTAGCAGCGCTGGGGATCCACTCCAAGCTGCTCGCCGGTGATCCGGCATTTTTCCAGGGTGCGGGAAAAACAACCGGCGGTAAGGGTCGCCATAGCGTCAATGTTGATCGCCTTGCGGTGGGCATCGCCGATAAAGGATTCCGGGCCGCCGCCCACCATTCCGTAAGTAAGCTTTTTCATATGTTCACCTATCCTTCGTTTTTCCAGAACGCTTCCTTGCAGGCATCGCAATCGGAATTGCAGCCGCTGCGGGCCTTGAACTGAAGCTCCTGATTCTTGATACTCACCGTAGTACACGGTGCGATGGAGCTGGTGATAAAGGCATTGGAGCCGATGACACTGTCGTGTCCGATCACCGTATCACCGCCCAGCACGGAAGCACCGGCGTAAATGGTCACATTGTCCTCAATGGTGGGATGGCGCCGCTTGCCACGCAAGCTCTGACCGCCACGGGTAGACAGTGCACCCAGAGTAACACCCTGATAGATCTTCACATTGTCGCCGATCACCGTGGTCTCACCCACCACGATACCGGTGCCGTGGTCAATGAAAAAGTACTTGCCAACGGTAGCACCGGGATGGATGTCGATGCCGGTGATGCTGTGGGCGTGCTCCGTCATAATTCTGGGGATCATGGGCACTTTAAGGGTATACAGCACATGGGCCAGCCGGTAGACCGTAATGGCAAACAGACCGGGGTAGGCGTAGATGATCTCCTCCATACCGGTGGCTGCCGGGTCTCCGTCGTAAAAAGCCTTAAGATCCGTCTGGACCATCGCCCGGACCTGGGGGATGGTAGCCAGAAACTCCAGACACACCTGCTGGGCACGGCTCTGGGCATTCTCTTCCCCGATGCTCTCGTAGACCAGGGCGATCTGACGGCTCAGGTGATACATCACGTCCTCGATAAGAACGGAAAGATTATTCTTGGCATTGTAAATGCGGTAGTTCTTATCCCGGAAATAGCCGGGAAACACGATCCTGCGCAGCTTGCTGATGACCTCCACGATCACCTCGGTATCCGGGCGACGCAGGGTATGCATACGGTCGATATCCCGCTCCTGACGGTAATCCGACAGGATGGTATCCACCACAGATTCGATTCTCTTTTCAATGGGTTCCATTCTAGATCCCTCCCATACTGCTTTTTATATCATACCCAAAAGGTAAAGTCAATGTTCCTATTGACAGTCCCTGCCTAAAATGAGTATAATTCACACAAAGACAATCGTTTTCCACAGGAGGAATGGTTATGTCCAAAATCTACACTTCCGTACAGCAGCTCATCGGCAGCACACCTCTGCTGGAGCTGAGCGGTATTCAAAAGGAAAAGCATCTGGGTGCCCGGCTGCTTGCTAAGCTGGAATGCTTCAATCCCGCCGGTTCCGCCAAGGACCGGGTGGCACTTTCTATGATCCTGGATGCGGAGGAACAGGGCCGGCTGCAGCCCGGCGGCACCATCATCGAGCCAACCTCCGGCAACACCGGCATCGGTCTTGCCTGCGTAGCCGCTGCCCGGGGCTATAAGGCCATCATCGTAATGCCGGATACTATGAGTATCGAGCGGCAGCTATTGATGAAAGCCTATGGCGCAGAAGTGGTTCTAACTCCCGGTGCGTTGGGTATGAGCGGTGCCATCGAAAAGGCAGAGCAGCTGGCAGCCCAAACTCCCGGCAGCATCATTGCCGGTCAGTTTGACAACCCCGCCAACGCCAAAGCCCACGAAGAGACCACAGGTCCTGAGATCTGGCGGGATACAGAAGGGTGCGTGGATATTTTCGTTGCCGGTGTAGGTACCGGCGGAACCGTCACCGGCGTGGGACGGTATCTCAAGGCCCAGGATCCCGGCTGCCGGGTGGTAGCAGTGGAACCTGCCTCCTCCCCTCTTTTGAGCAAAGGTCTGGCGGGCAGTCACGGACTGCAGGGCATTGGCGCCAATTTTGTACCTCAGGTGCTGGATACCCATATTTATGACGAGATCCTCACCGTCACCGAGGAGCAGGCCTATTGCGCTGCCCGGCTGGCAGGCATTGCTGACGGGATTTTGGTGGGCATCTCCTCCGGCGCAGCGCTGCACGCAGCTATGGAGCTGGCTGCCAGAGAGGAAAACAACGGCAAGACCATCGTGGTGCTGCTCCCCGATACCGGCGAACGGTACCTGTCCACAGAACTATTTCGATAAATTCCAATTTATCGAGCTGACGCTCGATAATAATTGAAAATGGAAAATGGATAATGGAAAATGATTGTGTGGCCTTCGGCCACTATTTAAATTATTTTCCAGAGGAAAATACCA
>JAFSFK010000140.1 GCA_017435245.1 Oscillospiraceae bacterium
AAATAAGAAAGAGAGGACAAAAGGCCTCTCTTTTTTATTTGTTAAAGATATCGGACTCGAACCCATTTATATGCAACCTGCCGGGGGCAGGTTGCTGCCACCAGTGCAAACACTGGTGGCTACAATAATTTTCGCCTCCGGCGAAAATGCAAGTCGACTCCCGTATCCTGCAAAAAGCACAAACACCACAGTCTATTCTATATACTTTTGCAGCTGATCCTTTACCGATACTCCAAAATGCCGTTGGATATTGATACAAGCATCAATACGCAATCTTTCCGGAAAAATTCCCTTTTCGATCTGTGTTAGACTTCCAACACCAATCCCCATAATTTGCGCCATTTTCTTCTTTGACAACTTATGTTGTTTTCTTAACCAAGCTACATTTTTCATAAAAATCTTAAATTCTTTATTCATACTACCCCTCTTTACGTCTATTAGATGTAACCACTTTAAATTTTACACCTGATAGGTGTAAAAGTCAATACAACTTTTCGATGTAGTTTAGAATATATTTAAACTATACGAAAGGTATTTATATAGTATGTATAGAATTAAAGATTTGCGAGAAGATCACGATTTATCTCAAGCAGCTGTTGCAAAAATCCTAAAAACAACGCAACAGCAATACAGTAAAATTGAATCCGGAAAGTCGGACATAAGTGGTGAGAAACTTATTCTCCTAGCCAAATTTTATAATGTTTCTGTTGATTATATTCTCGGGCTATCCTCAAACACAAGGATTTCAAAGTAATAACTATCCTGCAAAAAGCCGCCTTTCGGCGGCTTTTTTAATACACTTTCTTCAACACCGTAGAGGACGGGTTTCCCGTCCCGCAGGCGGCGAAACGCCGCCCCTACAATGGATGACGATAGATTTACCGAACGTGAACAAATCGGAACTATTTCCCCGCAACACTTAACCCTTCCACCAGGGTAGTCGGTGCACCGAAGGCAGTCATGCCCAATGCTCTGGACAATTCCACATTGTCCGCCAGAGCGGTGATGTTTTGAAGCATATCATAGAAATTGCCCGCCACGGTGAATCCCTTCACCGGGGTGGTCTTAACGCCGTTCTCGATCAGGAAACCCGCACTCTGCAAGGAAAAATCGCCGGTGACAGGACTGGCACCAGCGTGCAGACCCTGCAGGTCCGTAATATACACACCGTTTCCTGCTTTTTTCAGCAGTTTCTCCTCACTCATATCGCCCCCTGCCAGATACATGGTAAAGGGCCGCAGACCGATAGGGGCATCATAACCTGCCTTGGATGCGTTGCCGGTAGTTTTCTTGCCCGCCACCGCAGCGGTCTTGAGATTATACAGCAGAGTTTTTAATGCGCCCTTTTCAATGATATTTTTCCGGTGGGTGGGAGAGCCCTCGGCATCAAAATGAATGGGCATAGGGTTATCCTTGTGGAAGGGATCGTCCACCAGCGTGACGATCTCAGCGGCGATGATCTGCCCCTCCTTGTCTGCCAGACGGCTCAGTCCCTTCTGGGCTGCCTCAGAAGAAAAAACAGAGCTGAACACATTCAAAAGACTGCTCATTGCCTCCGGGGAGAATACCACCGGGTAATTTCCGGTAGGTGCCACATCCGCCCCCAGCTTACTAAGGGCATCGCTGACCGCCTTTTTTGCCAAAGCAGCAGGATCGATGGTGTCCAGCCTGCCCAGCTTAAAGGCATATTCATTGGCCTTCTCCTCCTGTCGCTCCACCACAGCTTCCGTCATCACCACCGTCAGGTTGTTTTCATAGGAAAGGTCCAGCCCCTTGGAGTTGCTGATGGCGATCCGGCTGGACTCGCTGACAGAGCGGGTCTCAGAGCCATCCACCACCGCCGGGTCTGTTTCGTAAAGCTTGCTCTGTGTTTTCAGCGCTGCTGCGATCAGCGCCTCGGTGGCAGGAATCTCGTAGTTTTTCAAACCGGGATCTTCGTACTCCATTCCACCGGGGTTCAGAAATACCGACTCCTCCGATTCCAGCGCCAAAGCATTGTCTGCCGCCCGTTCCACGATCCCGGCTGCCTGCTCAGCACTTAAGTCCTCAGTGGAGGCATAACCCATCTTTCCGTTTACGATGCAGCGGAAGCAGGCACCGCCTTCTTCTGATGCGGAAAACTGGTCAATTTGGTGCTGATACACCTTCACCATAGCAGAGCCGGAGGACTGGTAGTACAGTTCATATTCGGCGATCCCCAACTCCTCCGCCCGGGCGATCACCATATTTTTAAAGATATTAAAATCCATAATCATCTTCCTCCCACGGTAATAGAACTGACCCGGATCAGGGGCTGACCCACATTGGTAGGAACCGAGCCGCTGGAGGAACCGCACATGCCCTGGCCCATTTCCATATCCGTGCCCACCATATCGATATTCTTGATGACCTCGCTGCCCTTGCCCACAAGGCTTGCGCCACGAACCGGCTCACAGATCTTGCCGTTTCTGACCATATATCCTTCCGTAACGGCGAAGTTAAAATCACCGGTCACCGGATTAACAGAGCCGCCGCCCATCTCCTTGGCGTACAGACCGTACTCCATGGAAGCGATGATATCCTCATTTTTGTCATCACCGGCAGCGATATAGGTATTGGTCATCCGGGAGGTGGGCGTGAAGCTGTAGCCCTGGCGGCGGGCATTGCCAGTGGATTCCATACCCATCCGGCGGCCGTTAAACTTATCCACCATATAGCTTTTCAGCACGCCCTTTTCAATGAGCACATTTTTCCGGGCGGGTGTACCCTCGTCATCGATATTCACAGAGCCCCAGGCACCGGAGATGGTGCCGTCGTCAATGGCGGTGACTTTTTCGTTGGCGATCACCTGTCCCAGTTTTCCAGCAAACTGGCTGTTGCCGTAGGCCACGGATGCCGCCTCCAGAGAGTGACCGCAGGCCTCGTGGAAGATCACGCCGCCAAAGCCGTTATCGATGGCAACAGGCATCACACCTGCGGGGCAGTAACCGGCTCCTGCCATGATCTTTGCCTGCCGTGCCGCCCGGATACCCACCTGCTCCGGAATGACGGTTTCGAACATCTCCAATCCCATCCGTCTGCCGGGGCCATAGAAGCCGGTCTGGGTCTGGCCGTCCTGCTCCGCTACGGCGGAAATGGCCATTCGGGTGCGGATCTGCCGGTCCTGGGCATACAGTCCTTCAGAATTGGCAATGAGGATGTTGTGATCCACATCCGCAAGAACGCCGGTCACCTGAGTAATGCAGCTGTCATAATCCTTCGCTGCAAAATAGGCTTGCTTCAGAATATCCACCTTGACCTTGTTAGAAACGGAGGAAGGCACGATCTTCACCGGGTGGACATCCCCAAAAAGCCGCTCCTTCAGCACGATATCTATCGGTGCATTTCCCTCACCCAGGGCATCGGCTGCCTGCCGGGCGCACCGCATAAGTCCCTCCTCGGAGGTGTCCACCGTGGAGGTCATCACACTGCGCAGCCCCTTATATAACCGGATACCCGCACCTGCCACCACGGTATCCTTGATGGCATCCACCTTGGATGCGATCATATTGATGGAATGATTGACGGTATTCTCCGCATAAAGTTCGGCGAAGTCTGCACCGGTGGCCATCGCCGCCCCCAGCACCCGCCGGCAAACATCTCTTGGAATCATAGCGTTTCTCCTTTATGTTTTTTCTTATTTTACCATTGTTTCCCTGTTCTTTCAAGAATATATCTGTACGCAAAAATCTCTTTACAATTCCCAGCAAAGTGGCTATTATTATAGAAGCCAGGGAGGTGATAAGATGAAACGCTGGGTCAGCAATACCCTTATCGCAATTTTTGCGGTTATCTTTTTGGTAAGCGGCTATTTGCTGCTGGATTATTTTCTGGACTCCGGAAAACAGAAGGCCGCCTTCAACGATTTGGCTTCCCTTATGGAACAAGCCACCATCCCCGGAGAAATGCCGGAAAAGCCGCAGCAAAACACTCCCGTTGATACAGACGCTCCCACCGCTCCCACGGAACCCCTCCTGGTTTCGGTACAGGATCCGGAAACCGGAGAAATGGTGGAGGTCCTGCCGGAGTTTGCGGAGCTGTATGTGATGAACAACGATATTGTTGGCTGGATCTCCATTGACGATACCAACGTCAATTACCCTGTGATGCAGACCCCCGACAGCACAGACTATTATCTTTACAAGGGCTTCGACAAGGAATACAGCCGCCACGGCTGTATCTACGTCCGGGAAGAATGTGATGTCTTTGCCCCCTCGGACAACCTCACCATCTACGGTCACCGGATGGGCGATGGCACGATGTTCAACGATCTCCATCGGTATGAAAAAAAGTCCTTCTGGGAGGAACACCGTTACATCACCTTCAACACCCTCACCGAGCATCACACCTATGAAATTATGTTTGTGTTCCGGATCGAATCCTCCTTCGACTCCCCCTTCCTGTATCATCTGTTTGTGGATGCGGCGGATCAGGACCACTTCGATTCCTATATTGAAAACTGCCGCAGCTACGCCCTGTATGATACCGGCGTGGATGCCCAGTACGGTGATAAACTCATTACCCTGTCCACCTGTGAATATACCCGGGTCAACGGACGCTTCGTGGTGGTTGCCAAGAGAATATCGGAAGAACCGTGAAAAAGTCCTTAAAATTGCGTATTTTTTGTGAAATCTTACACATTCTGCACCTTGCGTTTACAGGGGAAGATGTGTTATAATTTAATTTGTCAAAAAATGAAAAATTTCTTTTCAACAGGAGGAAAAAAGATGGATTACGCAAAAGAATCTCTGCGGCTTCACGGTGAGTGGGGCGGCAAGATCGAAGTCATCAGCAAGGTGCCCTGCAGCACCAAGGAAGACCTGTCCCTGGCTTACACTCCCGGCGTTGCTCAGCCCTGCCTGGAGATCCAGAAGGACATCAACAAGTCCTACGAGCTGACCCGCCGTCACAACCTGTGCGCTGTCATCACTGACGGTACTGCAGTTCTGGGTCTGGGCGACATCGGCCCCGAGGCTGGTATGCCCGTTATGGAAGGCAAGTGCGCCCTGTTCAAGGCTTTCGCCGACGTGGATGCCTTCCCCCTGTGCGTTAAGTCTAAGGATGTTGACGAGTTCGTCAACGCCGTATACCTGATGTCCGGCTCCTTCGGCGGCATCAACCTGGAGGACATCTCCGCTCCCCGCTGCTTCGAGATCGAGCGCAAGCTGAAGGAAAAGTGCGACATTCCCATTTTCCACGACGACCAGCACGGTACCGCTGTCATCACCCTGGCAGGTCTGACCAACGCCCTGAAGGTTGTCGGCAAGAAGAAGGAAGAAGTCAAGATCGTTACCTCCGGCGCTGGCGCTGCCGCTATTGCCATTGTTAAGCTGCTGCTGTCCGCCGGCTTCAAGAATGTTGTTATGACCGACCGTAACGGCGCTATCTATGCCGGTCGTGAGGGCCTGAACTGGATCAAGGAAGAGATGGCTCAGGTCACCAACCTGCAGAAGGAGCAGGGCAAGCTGGCTGACGTCATTAAGGGCGCTGACGTGTTCATCGGCGTTTCCGCTCCCGGCACCCTGACCACCGAGATGGTCAAGACTATGAACAAGGACGCCATCGTCTTTGCCTGTGCTAACCCCACTCCCGAGATCTTCCCCGATGATGCCAAGGCTGGCGGCGCTAAGGTGGTTTCCACCGGCCGTAGCGACTACCCCAACCAGATCAACAACGTTCTGGCATTCCCCGGCATCTTCCGTGGCACCTTCGACGTTCGTGCTTCCGACATCAACGAGGAGATGAAGGTGGCTGCTGCTGAGGCTCTGGCAGGTCTGATCTCCGACGACGAGCTGAATGAGAACTACATCATTCCCGCCGCTTTCGATCCCAGAGTTGGTCCCGCAGTTGCCAAGGCTGTTGCCGAGGCTGCCCGCAAGACCGGCGTCGCAAGAATCTAATCTATACACCTTTCGGGGAGAGCAACCGCTCTCCCCGATTTTTTGTTTGATAATTCCGATTTATCGAGCAGTTGCAACGCTCCACCAAAGGCTCCCTTTAGGCAAGGGGGCAGTCAAGAATCTTTGATTCTTGACTGGGGGATACGCAGTAATCGGTATCAGTATACGATACTTTTCGGCGAATTCGTACAGTATCCCCCCGTCAGCGCTATGCGCTGCCACCCCCCTTTAGGCAAGGGGGGCGTTGGATTGTACGCCTAACCTTCTGCTCGATAAACCGGAATTTGGTTTTCTTTAAATAATACTGGAA
>JAFSFK010000141.1 GCA_017435245.1 Oscillospiraceae bacterium
AATGGAAAATGGATAATGGAAAATGATTGTGTGGCCTTCGGCCACTATTTAAATTATTTTCCAGAGGAAAATACCACAATTTTCAATTTTCAACTTTCAATTTTCAATTCGCTCGGCAGAGCGCTAAACCGGAATTTGAAGGGCGGATGTGGGCATCCGCCCCTACGGGTTCTGACGAACAGCTGCCGATCGATGGGAATTTGGCGGCGGGAGCAAGCCCCCGCCCTACGCTGGTGTATGGAAGTCGGGGGTTTTTGAAAGGATGTGAATGGATATCAATAATTTGAATTTTTCTGTGGATCCGATGGCGCTGGTGGTGGGCGTGAAGGCTGCCACGGTGGCGCTGAAGGGACTGGACAATGTGCTCTCTTCCATCGCTGAGGGGGTGAAGGAGGCCTTTGCCGTCAAGGGCTACAAGGATTACCTGCAGACCGTCCACCGCTTTGGCAAGGATCTGGCTGACGAGCTGCTGGTGCTGCAGATGGCCTTCGGCAAGATGAAGGTGGCCATCGCCACGGCGCTGACCCCCATTGCTGAGGTGTTCGTGCCCATGCTCAACGATGCCATTTTCGCTGTCATCCACTTTGCCGGGGTGGTGTGGCAGTTCCTCAGTGCCTTCATCGCCGGGGTCAGCGGCAACCGGGCGGTGGCGGATTCGGCACAGGAAGCGGCGGATGCCGAGGAGCAGCTGGGCTCCGCCGCTTCTTCTGCCGGCAGAGCCGCAAGGCGCAGTGTGATGGCCTTCGACCAATTAAACCGCCTCAATGCCGGTTCCGGCGGCGGCTCCGGCAGCTCCGCCTTTGTTCCGAACCCGGAGGAGCTGGTGATCTCCCCGGAGGTCCAGGCGGCGGTGGACAAGCTCCTGGCGGTGCTGCAGCCGCTGCTGAGCATCGATTTTACACCGCTGAAAAATGCGCTGGCGCAGGTGTGGGAGGCCCTGGTGCAGCTGGCGCAGACCGTCGCCCCGGCGCTGCAGTGGCTTTGGTTTGAGGTGCTGACCCCCTTTGCCGCCTGGGTGGTGGAGGTGCTGGCTCCGGCACTGACAGAGGGCTTTGGGGCAGGACTCAATATGGTCTGCGCCGCCATTGCGCCGGTGCTGGAGGGGATGCAGGTCCTCTGGGAGGGCATCAAGCCCATCATCGCATACATCGGCACCCTGGTGATGGATGCTTTGACGGCGTGGAAGGAGAATTTTGAGCTGCTGAGCCAGGTGTTTCAGCAGCGGGGACCGCAGATTGTGGGGATCTTTCAGAATGTGACCCAGGCGGTGACCCTCGCCTGGGAGGCTATCCAGCCGGTGCTGAAGCTGCTGCGGGAGGAATTTCAGGCCACCTTCGGCTTCATCGGTCAGATGGCGGCAGAGGGTGCCGGGGTGGTCTGCGATGCCCTCAGCGGCATTACCGCTTTCCTGGTCAACGTCTTTTCCGGCAACTGGGAGACTGCCTGGGAGCAGCTGAAAAACACCCTGAAAAGCACTGTCAACGGGGTCATCGGACTGCTCAACAGTATGCTCTCCAGGCTTGCCAGTGCCCTGAACAAGGTCATTGGTGTGGCGAACACCCTTTCCTTTACGGTGCCGGCGTGGGTGCCGGGGATCGGCGGCAACCGGTTCGGCGTGAATATGCGCTATGTTTCCGCTCCCCAGATCCCGTATCTTGCCCAGGGTGCGGTGCTGCCTGCCAACAAGCCCTTTTTGGCGGTGGTGGGCGATCAGCGCCACGGCACCAATATCGAAGCTCCGCTGGAGACCATCCAGCAGGCGGTGGCGGTGGTGATGGAGGATATGGCTGCCGGGAATATGGCCGGTCATCAGGCCACGGTTTCGGTGCTGCGGGAGATTCTGGAGGCGGTGCTGGGCATTTCCATCGGCGACGAGACCATCGCCAAGGCTGTCAGCCGTCATAACCACCGGATGGCAATGCTGCGGGGATATTAAATTTCAGTTTATCGAGCAGAAGGTTAGACGTACAATCCAACGCCCCCCTTGCCTAAAGGGGGGTGGCCCGGCAACAGCCGGGTCGGGGGGATACTGTACGAATTCGCCGAAATC
>JAFSFK010000142.1 GCA_017435245.1 Oscillospiraceae bacterium
AAATGGAAAATGGATAATGGAAAATGATTGTGTGGCCTTCGGCCACTATTTAAATTATTTTCCAGAGGAAAATACCACAATTTTCAATTTTCAACTTTCAATTTTCAATTCGCTCGGCAGAGCGCTAAACCGGAATTTGAACCTACAAAAACGCCCCGGATGCGTTACGCATCCGGGGCGTTTGATCTTTATTCTTCCACTCTCTGGATATCTGCACCCAAGGCGGTGAGCTTCTCTACGATCCGCTCGTAGCCACGCTCAATGAAGTGGATATTCTCCACATAGGTCGTTCCTTCCGCAGCCAGACCGGCGATCACCAGCGCAGCGCCGGCACGCAAATCGTGGGCAGCCACCTTCGCTCCGTGGAGCTTATCAATACCGGTGACAATGGCAGTCTTGCCATTGATGACGATATCCGCACCCATAGCCTCCAGCTCCGAGCAGTAGCCGAAGAAACGGGTCTCATACACGCTCTCCGTCAGACGGCTGACACCGCCGGCTATGGTCATACACACACAGACCTGCGCCTGCATATCCGTGGGGAAACCGGGATAAGGCCGGGTCTTGACAGTGGTATGGCGCAGCTTGCCGCCGGACATAATGCGGATGGAATCATCGTAATTTATAACCTTTACGCCCATTTCCTGGAGCTTGGAGGTAATGCAGTCCATATGCTTGGGGATCACGTTCTGCACCAGCACATTGCCGCCTGCGGCAGCAACCGCTGCCAGGTATGTACCCGCCTCGATCTGGTCGGGAATAATGGCGTAGGTGCCGCCCTTCAGCGTCTGCACGCCACGGATCTTCACCGTGTCCGTACCGGCACCGGAGATCCGGGCACCCATGGTGTTCAGGAAGTTGGCCAGATCCACGATATGAGGCTCCTTGGCCGCATTTTCGATGATGGTCTGACCGGGCAGCAGACAGGCTGCCATCATAATATTCACCGTGGCGCCCACGCTGACCACGTCCAGACTGATCCGGTTGCCGTGGAGACCGTCAGGGCCGGGAGTTAGGTTTACATAATCTTCCGTTTCATCCACGTCCGCACCCAGAGCCATAAAGCCCTTGATATGCTGGTCAATGGGACGGGAAGCAAAATTACAGCCGCCGGGAAGTGCCACATTGGCCTGATGGAACCGGCTGAGCAGCGCACCCATCAGATAATAGCTGGCTCGCATCTTCCGCACCAGATCGGGATTGGGGTGCGTACTGGTAACGGCACTGCAATCAATGCTGACCACACCGGGTTCTTCCCAAATCACCTCTGCACCCATATCCTGCAGAATATCCAGCAGGATCCGTACATCGGAAATATCCGGCACGTTTTCCACCCGGCACTTACCGCTGACCAGGATGGCTGCGGGCAGAATGGCTACTGCCGCATTTTTCGCACCGTTGATGGTGACAGTGCCTTCCAAAGGTCTGCCGCCGTTTATAACATATTTCGCCAAGGATGATTCACTCCTTGTAAAGTTTCGATTTCACCAAATAATTATACCACATCCGCCCTATTATGTAAAGCACAATTTTCCTGCTTTTATCGGCGCAAACCCTTAGGATAGTGATTTTTAAGGACTTTTCCGTCACCTTTTCCCCATCCCAGAGCGTATCCGTCCACTGTCACCAGACACCATCCCTTCCGGGAGGACGGTACTACATCTCCGTGTAAATAGTTTCGGATCTGCTGGGAATTCCCGGAAAGATCCTGGAAATTGTTGGTATTTTTTAACCAAAGCGCCAATGCGTGGGCAGGCTCAAAGCGATCCTTTTTCTCCTGTCCCAGCTCCAGCCCCGGGCGCAAGACCTTCAATCCCCGCAGCTGAGGCATCCCCTCCGGAACCCAGAACAGGGTATTGCCGAAATTCACTGCACCTCCCGCCGGAAGCGCAATGCCCAGCTCCTTGGCAAACATATCCCATACCCTGGGAAGCTTCTCATATTTACAGGGAGCGATCTCCCCTTCTGCCCCGCCGCTTTTCCGCAATACGGCGGCAAAATGGCCCTCCCCCAGCAGCTTATGAGGCCACAGACGGAACTGTCCCTCCCCTGCCGGCGTGAACCAGGGTGCATTTACCGGCTCCGGAGTAAATTCCGGATGCCGCTCCAGAAAAGCGGCAATGGTCTGCTCGTTTTCCTCCGGAGCAAAGGTGCAGGTGGAATACACCAGCCGTCCGCCGGGACGTACCAGCTGCGCACCGGAATCCAGGATCTCTGCCTGCCGCCGGGCACACATTTCCACCGTCTCCCGGCTCCAGTCCGTCACCGCCGCCTCTTCCTTGCGGAACATTCCCTCGCCGGAGCAAGGCGCATCGATGAGCACCCGGTCAAAGTAGCCAGGCAGGGTGTCTGCCAATTTTTGCGGGTGTTCATTGGTCACCAGGGCATTGGCAACACCCATCCTCTCAATATTCCGGCTGAGGATCTTGGAGCGCTTTGGATTTATCTCGTTGCACAGCAAAAAGCCCTCGCCCAACATCCTGCCGGCGATCTGGGTGGTCTTGCCGCCAGGCGCTGCGCACAGGTCACAGATCCGCTCACCGGGTTTTGGATCCAGCAGGGCCACCGCTGACATAGCGCTGGCCTCCTGTAAATAGTATACGCCGGCTTCGTGGTAAGGGTGCAGGCCGGGCCGGGCCTCGGGATCATAATAAAAGCCCATCGGTTCCCAGGGTACAGCACTCTGAACAAAGTCCATATTGGGGATCTCGCCCTTTAAGGGATTGAACCGCAGCGCCACCGCCCGGGGTCGCTCCAGAGATGCCAGATATTCCGGGTATTCCGCCCCCAGCTGGCTCTTCATTCTATCCAAAAATTCCTGCGGCAGCATAGGCTCACTCCCGTTGATTCTCAAATTCCGGTTTATCGAGCTGTTGCGATGCTCCACCAAAGGCTCCCTTGCCTAAAGGGAGCTGTCAAAAATCTATGATTTTTGACTGAGGGATTTGCAGCAATGGGCATCAGTATACGATACTTTTCGGCGAATTCGTACA
>JAFSFK010000143.1 GCA_017435245.1 Oscillospiraceae bacterium
AGCTTTTAAAGGTCCTGGCTGAGATGGGTCATTCCGACCGCATCTGCATCGGCGACGGCAATTTCCCCGGTGCCGCTATGGCAAAGGCAAAGGGTGCTATTTTCCTGCGTGCTGACGGCCACGGTGTTCCCGAGCTGCTGGATGCCATTCTGCAGGTCATCCCCACCGATACTTATGTAGAAAAGCCCGTCGTGCTGATGGAAAAGATGGAGTGCGACAAGGATCTGGAGATCCCCGTTTGGGAGACCTACAAGCAGATCGTCGCAAAATACGATGACCGTGGTGCTGACGCCGTTGGCAACATCGACCGTTTTGCATTCTATGAAGAAGCAAAGGACTGCTACTGCGTCCTGCAGTCCGGCGAAACTGAGATCTACGCAAACGTCATCATCCAGAAAGGCGTTATCAAGTAATATATGGATAAAATCATTTCCGTTATTTCTACCGCTTTGCCGGTGTTTCTGGCACTGGCGATGGGTATGCTGTGCCGCAGCAAGAACTTTCTCACCCGTGACGGCGTTGACACACTGAAGAAAGTGGTCATCAACCTGACCCTCCCCTTTGTTCTGTTCAACTCCTTCGCCACCGCTGAGTATACGCTGTCCTCTCTGATCCTGCCCATCTTGATCTTTGTGGTTTGCTGCATCATGCTGGCACTGGGATTTGTGTGGGTAAAGGCAAGCAAGCTCCAGAGCCGTCTTGCTCCCTTCCTGGCTTCCGGATTTGAAGCAGGTATGCTTGGCTTCTCCCTCTTTGCGCTGCTCTTCCCCGACCAGAGTCTGTCCAAATTCGCTATGCTGGTGCTGGGCCAGGAGATCTTTGTATTCACCCTGTATAAGATGCTGCTCACTGGCAAGACCAGTCCCAAGGCCATTGTGAATGACTTCATCACCTCCCCCACCCTGATTGCAGTGGTACTGGGTTTGGTGACCGGAGCAACCGGACTGTATGATCTGTTCCGGAGTTGGGGTATTAATGTGATCTTGGAATCCGTTTGCAGCTTTATTTCCGCCCCCACCGGTATGATCATCCTTCTGGCGGTTGGTTTTGATCTGGTGATCAAGGAGATCCCCTGGAAGAAAACTGCCGGTCTGATCGCAATGCGATTGGTGATCGCAGGTGTGATGCTGGCAGCACTGATCCTGCTGAACAGAACGGTTCTGAACGGTATGATCTTTGAGGGTGCAGCGATCCTGCTGTTTATGCTTCCCTCCCCCTATGTGATCCCCATTTTCTCCGACGAGCCTGCCGAGCGGGTGCAGATCTCCTCTACCCTGTCCGCACTTACATTGATCACAATGATCCTGTTCGCCGTGTTCTCTGTGGTTTTGGGAATTATGTAATTAAGTATAAAGAAAAACTGCCATTGTGGATTCCTTCACAATGGCAGTTTTTTATTTGGGTTCCTTGCCTTCTTCGAAGATACGGATCATTTCCCGGGTCAGGCTAATGCCGTCATCCTTGGCAGGCAGGTCATTTCTGGGAAACCACTGTGCCATTGCCAGTTCATTTTGATCCAGATGCACCGTATCGTCACCGTCCAGATCACAGTAAAAGCCCATCAGCACATTCCCATCTACGCCCCAGGGTTGACTCTTATAATAGCGGATATTCTTTACCCGCAGTCCTACTTCTTCCATCACTTCCCGCTGGACCGTCTGTTCCAGGGTTTCACCGATCTCGGTATACCCGGCCAGAAGCGCATATCGGGTGTAGGCACGGCCTGCATACTTACTCAGCAGCAGCCGATCCCCATCTGTCACTGCAATGATCACCGCCGGAGAGATCCGGGGAAAAATCATATTTCCGCACTGGGGACAGCGGAGCATCCGTTCGGCTTTATCGTGGACCGTTGGCGTTGCGCACCGTCCGCAGAACTGATTATTCCGGTACCATACATACAGATGCCAGGCAGTCATTGCCGCAAAGCAAATGTCCTTGGACTGAAGCTGGCGCAGTTGCCGGGTATTCTCATAATGATAGCCGGGATCTGCACAAGCTCCAGCCGCTCCCATCCAGAGAAAATAATTACAGTCCTGAAGCCGGAATACATAGTGGAACTTATCTTCATTCCAGCTGCTCCACTTTTCTTCCTCCAACCAACGGCAGACTTCTTTATACCGGGGCAATTCCAAAGAGTCATCCGGGTTGCGTCTCAGCAGCACACTGCTTTCCTGCACGCAGATCACAACATCCCCATCCTGCGGGGCAACATCTTTATATTCATTATATAGCCGACCAAAGGAAAGGTCCTGCAGCATATTACCCCTCCGACAGTTGATTTCTGCTCTTCACCGTTGCTGCGTAGGCGCTGTTGCACAGCCCCAGGACCGCCGAAACGATGAACAGCGTCTCAATTCCCAGTGTCTCCCAGATCCAGCCGCCGAACAAAGCGATGAAAATGGTGATGACGTGGTTGATGGATACACCCGTAGAGATGGTGGCCTTCACTTCCTCCGGGTTATCTGCCAGATCCTGGACATAGACATTGGATGCCATCGATGCCAGGGAGATCACCGCATCCAGCACATAATTGACACAGCATATGATAAAGGCGATATCCTTGGAGAACAGATGGTGGGCAAAGCCATAGAAGAAGCACACCACCACAAGGATGAGGGTATCTGCCACCATCACCACCTTATACCCCAGCTTGTCAATGATCCGCCCCACAAGGGGAGATGCAAAGAAACAGGCTACGGCTGACACGGCGAACAGCAGGCTGATCATCGCCGCATTGGCACCGTAAAACAGGATCAGCACATATGGACCAAAGGTAAAGAACACCTGCTTACGGGCACCGTAGAACATCTCCAGCATATAGTACTTGCGGTATTTTTTGTGGAAATAGAACCGGCGTTTATTTTCGTCAGTCTTGCTTTTTCCTGTCAAACGCAGGGCAAACACCATACTCACCGCCGCCAAGCCAGCCGCCACCAGGAAAAAGGTGGTATAGGTCCCGGCACCGGAAAGCATTGTAAACACCGCCACGATCACCAGGTAGCCTACCAGCGTACCGATCTGCATTACAGAACTCTGCACGCCCAGCGCCGCACCGCCGTGCTCCGGCTTGGCATAGCCCAGGGTCAGGGTATTCTTCATTCCCAGCTGGATATGCTCACCCAGGGAATACATGCAAATGGCCAATGTTGCCAAAACCTTTGTGGGAGGCAGCAAGGCGTGCATCCCCATGCCCACCAGCATGATCACCGCACCGGCTTTATACAGTGTCTCTGCCGACAGCATATAAAATGCCGCCAGGATAAACACCAGCAGGATCCCGGGCAGTTCCCGGAAAAACTCCGTAACACCCCGATCCAGCTCTCCCATCTGTACCACTTCCGCCAGGAAGTTGTCCAGCATTCCCTTATACAGGCCGTAGGACAATCCGGTGATCAGCACAGACAACAGCAGGATCTTATATTTTGCGTTATCCCGAAATATATTTTTGATTTTATCCATAGATTTGACCTTCTTCAGCGGCTCTGATTAACACCATAGGGCAACCAGAGAGCTTGTTCTATTCTTTGAAACCGGTCATCGCAAAGGAAAATGTCACAGCGACCAGTCCCACACCGGCAATGGTAAGACCCAGCAAAAACTGTACGACGCTGGGTGTTGACCCTAACACGAAGGGCAAAAAGGAAATGGCACATCCTCCCAATGTTACGACCACAGCAATGAGCCGCACCAGCCAAACCGGCGGGATCTTTTTCAACACCGCTTCCGTACATTCGTCGCACAGCTTCCGGCCTTTGATATAGTCATCCTTTGTAAGGTCAAATTCTTTTCCGCATTGGATGCATTTCTCTTTTAATCCCGGCATTGCGGTTCTCTCCTAACGGTAATATGTTATTGCGCCGCAATATTGCGGGCTACGTACACGCCGCTGGCAGAAGCGTGGGACAACGAATGGGTAATACCGCTGCCGTCGCCAATAATATAAAGGCCTTTATGGCGGGATTCCAGATTCTCATCCACATCCACTTCCACATTGTAGAATTTGACCTCCACACCATACAGAAGGGTATCGTCATTGGCTGTACCGGGAGCCACCTTATCCAGCGCATAGATCATCTCGATAATTCCGTCCAGCAGCCGCTTAGGCAGAACCAGGCTCAGATCACCGGGAGTCGCATTCAGGGTAGGCGTGATGAACGCCTCCTCGATCCTGCTGGGAGTAGACCGGCGTCCACGGATCAGGTCACCAAACCTCTGCACGATAACGCCGCCGCCCAGCATATTGCTCAGTCGGGCAATGGATTCGCCGTAGCCGTTGGAATCCTTGAAAGGCTCCGAAAAATGCTTGGCTACCAGCAGCGCAAAGTTGGTATTCTCCGTCTGTCTTGCGGGATCTTCATAGCTATGTCCGTTCACTGTGATAATGCCATTGGTATTCTCGTTGACCACAGCACCCTTGGGGTTCATACAGAAGGTACGGACTTTATCGCCGTACTTTTCGGTACGATATACGATCTTACTCTCGTAAAGCTCGTCAGTCAGATGGGCAAACACCTCCGCAGGCAGCTCCACACGGACACCGATATCCACACGGTTGGATTTATTGGGAATATCCAGCTGGCTGCAAACCTTCTCCATCCATTTACTGCCGCTGCGGCCGACAGAAATGATACACTGCTTACAGGCATAGCTGGCATCATTGCACTTGACTTCATAGCCTCCCTCTGCGCAGGTAACCGTCTGCACAGGAGTATCAAAGAAGAAGGTCACCTTGTCCTTCAGATCGTTATACAGGTTTTCCAGCACGATATAATTGATATCCGTACCCAGATGACGAACAGAGGCATCCAGAAGATGCAGATCGTTCTGGATACAGAGGGTCTTAAAACGGGTACCCGCTGTGGTATACAGCTTTGTTCCCTCTCCGCCGTAGCGCATATTGATCTTATCCACATAGTGCATCAGATCCAACGCCTGTTTCTTGCCAATGTACTCGTACAGTGTGCCGCCAAAATCATTGGTGATATTATACTTGCCATCGGAAAACGCACCGGCACCGCCAAAACCGCTCATAATAGAGCAGCTCTTACAGCCGATACAGGTCTTGATCTTCTCACCATCGATGGGACAGTGACGCTTGCTCAGCTCGTGACCGGCCTCAAATACCGCAACCTTCAGACTGGGCTTATGCTGCATCAGTTCGTAGGCCGCAAAAATGCCGCCAGGTCCTGCGCCGATAATGATCACATCATAGTTCATAGACTTAACCTCCTCCAATTTTTTACAGTATACCGCCTGTTTTTATAGGTTCATTATACATCCAAACCCCTGCCACATCAAGTGATAGATATGTTTTTTGCATATAGAAACGGCCCTGCGTAACGCAGGACCGCAAAAAGCGAATTATACTAATATGCAGTTAAATGAAGACATAGATTTTCGTGGATGAATCGCACAGAAAAAGGCAGATGACGCAGGTGTGACGCCCAGCAAGGAAGATAACGCATTTCTGGGAGATACAAACCGGAAAGATCGTCTGATTTTAATTGCATATTGGTATCAGCAACCAAAGCCGCAAATCTGGCTGAGAAT
Organism: Oscillospiraceae bacterium; assembly: GCA_017435245.1. Classification (GTDB taxonomy): domain Bacteria; phylum Bacillota; class Clostridia; order Oscillospirales; family Oscillospiraceae; genus Faecousia. The sequence continues at coordinate 5,554 of JAFSFK010000143.1, forward strand.
CTGCCAGATGGAACCGCAACCGGTGTTGCAATTGGTATTGCAAGAGAAGAAGAACATCTTGCCGACCTCCTTATCAGAATTTGTCTTGCGAGGGCAAGACGCATTGTAACCATTTTGTAACCTTTTATCAAGCTGTAAATTATGCCAAGCCTTCCATGGTATCGTCTCGATACGCTGAACAGCTAATCAAATAAAGTACATTCTTCACAAACCTGCCACTCACCGTTCTTCTTATGGCACACCACTTCAAAAGACATAAAATTAACAATAAAACCAATTTCAACGGTCTGTGTAACGGAATCATCTCCTGGAGAAGAATATGTTGTTGAAGAATACTGGTTCATCCAGATTTTGGATTCATCCGTACTCAACGCATCATAAGCCTCACTGGCAATCAGATAATTATAGGCCAAATTATATTCTTCCGTGTTCTTTTGTGCATTAAGTAAAACCAGTATCAAGCATATGACAGCTGCCAGGCAACCAATTATGATCGCCACTACTTTCACAATATCATTGAGGTTATTCTTTTTAGGTTTCTGTAAACGGTCCGCTAAATTATCAGAACCTTCATGTTCCCGCTTATATTCATCAAGTGACTTTTGGGAAAGCACAACAGTACCTGCTGCTCTGTCTCCAATTGATTCTCCGGTAGCAAGCAGAATGATTCCATCAACAAAATATACAAAAAAGAAAATATTTCTTAAGATGCGTTGTTTCGGACTTGATTCCAGTAAGGTAGTTTTATCATAAACACATAGCCCGAATAATCTTTTGCCCAAGCTCCGACCTTTGAAAACAAAGTCTCTTAAAACAAACATTGCAAAAGCCGCAGGAACAAGCAAGAAACAAAAGATCATTATGATTGGATTACCGGATGTTTGCTGCTGTAAATATCCTGCAATCAACATGAAAACCAACATAAAAGGGAGCAGTGTTATATTCCAGTCGATCAAAAACGCAACAATTCTTTTGAAACGATCTCTCATAGCGGTACCACCTTATTTGCTTTCATGGTATTAACAACATAGACTTATATTACTCTACTAGCGATTTTAAGTGTGGTAAACAAGATATGTTTATTATAGAGGTAATAGACGGGATTTGCAATATATATCTTCACTATTCACTATTACTTATTACTTTCAAAATCGCCTGTGGGATTTAATGAAGAGTGAATAGGTAATAGTGAAGAAGTAAAAAGACCGGATGATTTTATATCCGGTCTTTTTTGTCTATGGACTACAAAAAAAGATATTCTCGGCAGTTTTGCGTATGAGTTCAAACTCTCATATCTTTTAGTGAAATCGTTCGCTTGCGCTCACGATGAAATCAAAGGCAATTGCCTTTGGTGAAATTTTCTGCTGACGCAGAAAGTGAAATAAAATTCGTTCTTCATATGCCGCAGGCATATTTCACATTTGCGAAGCAAATATTTCATATCGAAGATATTTCACTCGTTCCGTTAGGAACGAATTTCATTGAAAAAGACCTTGTCTTTCGACAAGGTCTTTTTCTGGATATGGGCTACAAAAAAGATAGCTTCGGCAGTTTTGCGTATGAATTTGAACTCTTACGGTTTTTAGTGAAATCGTTCGCTTGCGCTCACGATGAAATAATTTACTCCGTAAATTGTGAAATTTGATGCTGTAGCATCAAATGAAATTAAATCCACCCTCTCGCCGTCGAGGCGAATTTCACACGCCGCAGGCGTATTTCACATTGCAAAGCAATATTTCACCCACCCGCAAGGGTGG
>JAFSFK010000144.1 GCA_017435245.1 Oscillospiraceae bacterium
TGGGCAACCCCAATGAGTTTGGCAACCCCGTATACATTAAGAAGACGCTGTCCGGTAAGGTCGAGTTCCCCCATACTCACGGTTTTGCTGCAAACTCCCGTGGTGTTGGTGCTGCTGAGATGGCTTGGTCCATTGTCAAGGGCCGCAAGAACCGTGCAAGCAAAGAAATGGCATTCCATGTCTTTGAACTGATGCACAGCATTATTTCCAGCGCTGAGACCGGTAAGGTCGTGCAGCTTGAGTCCACATTCGAAACCCCCGCAGCCCTGCCTGCCGGCTATATGGGTGATGGCGGTTGGACCCGTAAGGAAGAGAGCGCTCTGGCCTAATTCCTTGTTTAGTTTCTTTGCCTCCGGCCTGGTTTATTCCAGGCCGTGAGGCTGAACTGCTTATTTATACTTGTTTGTGTGTCTTGGGCATGCGTGTAAGATTAATAACGAGCCTGTTTTGTTTTCCACTAATCTGGCAGATTGTTTTTCAATCTTTTCCGGATTTCGAAAGGAGAGCGATCCACTTGAGGGGACAAAGAGTTACAAAAGAGGAATATGAAGTTGTTGCGTATCCGAAACTGAGCCATGTTCAGGCGAATGTGGTACAGATTGTCAACCGCAATACTCACGTACACAGAGCGATGGAGATCGGCTTGGTGTTGGAGGGGGACGGTGTGATGCGTGTCAATGACAATTCTTTTTCTGTCCACAAGGGATCGCTGTATTTTTTTAATGCAAACGAGCCTCATGAGATTATTGCGGCAACGCAGGATGGTGTTAAAATAGCCTATCAAATGGTTGCAAGCAGTTTTTGCGGTGAATACTTGTCTTGCTTTAGAAACCTTGAAATTCTAAAAAATGATCTTTCCACGTATTTAAAAACAGAGCAGCGTTATGAGTTAACCTCTTTGCTTGTCCAATCACTAAAAAACTATATGAATGAGGATAGTGATACATACGGTCTGCACTGCATATGCAGTATTTGTCAGCTTTACAGTAAATTATTGGAATATATTCCATACAGACAAATGACAGAACAGGCTTATTTGTCCCGCAACAAGAAAATGGCTAGATTGAGCCGTATTACCGAATATATCGATACGAATTACAGTGAGAAGATCACGCTTGATGAACTTGCTAAAAGTGAAAATGTTACAAAAACATATTTGTCCCACTTTATACACGATAATTTGAATATGACATTCCAGGAGTACGTCAGCAGTGTGCGATTTGAACGAGCACTGAAGTTGATTCGAAGCACGTCAATGTGTTTGACGGACATCAGTGTTGTCAGCGGTTTTTCTGACGTGAAGTATTTATCCAAGATGCTGGAGAAGCAATTTGGTATGCCCGCACAAGAATGCTGTGTTATGCTTCGTAAAGAGGCGGTGCTGCCAATTAAGGAGGAAGCCCAGACCTTTGCATCTGTTGAAACCGGACGTGACTGGCTGGTGGCTTTCTGGGATGCGTATAACCTTCAGCTATGCTGATGGGAATATATAGAATTCAATCGAGAAAGGATGAGTCCGTATGAATAAGAAAGGTATTGCGGTTGCCGGTAATATGATCGTGGATATGCTGTATCCAACAAACGGCATGCCCAAGCCTGGCGAGTTGGTAACCATCACCGGGGATGTAGATAAGTCCACTGGCGGTTGCCTGTGCAATGATATTGTTGACCTGGCAAAGCTGGATCCCGATATGCATTTGGTGGCTGTTGGCCGGACCGGTGAGGATGAAGCCGGTAAGTACATTATGGAAAAAATGCGTGAGCATAAAAACATTGACCTGAGCCACGTGAAGATCACCGGTGTTTCTTCTTTTACTTTGGTTATGGCAGACCAGATCTCCACGCAGAGAACCTTCTATCATTGCCGTGGCGGTAATGCCGCTTTGTGTGAGGAGGACTTTGATTGGGATAAGCTGGATGTTGATATGCTGCACATTGGCTATATTTTGCTGCTGGACACGCTGGATGAGGAAGACGGCGAGTACGGCACTAAGATGGCAAGACTGCTGCACAATGCCCAGGCACACGGCATTAAGACATCCATTGACGTTGTCAGTGAATCCGGCGACCGTTTTAAGAAACTGGTATGTCCTGCAATGAAGTATACCGATTACTGCATTATCAACGAGGTGGAAGCTAGTGCAACTACCGGTATCCAGCTGCGTACTGAAGATGGTAAGCTGCTGCTGGAGAATATGCCTGCTGCTCTTAAGAAAATGAAGGAAATGGGTGTTTCTACCTGGGCCGTTATTCATTGTCCTGAAATCGGTGTTGGTTTGGATGAGAACGACAATTATGTGGAAGTTCCCAGCCTGAAGCTTCCTGCGGGCTATATCAAGGGTACCGTCGGTGCAGGTGATGCTTTCTGTTCCGGTGTTCTGTATGCTGCATGGAAGGGTGAGGACTTGAAGTCCGCCATCGAGTTGGGTACGGCCTCTGCTGCTTGCTCTCTGTCTGAGCCCGGCGCTACCGAAGGTATGCGTTCCGAAGCTGAGGCTCGGCAGCTGTACGATTCTCTGCGTTAAGGAAGAAGGTTGAAATTATGAAAGCAATTATGTATGGCGGCGGAAATATTGGCCGTGGTTTCATTGGTGCGCTTTTAAGCCAATCCGGTTACGAAGTTACTTTTATCGATGTGGCAGAGCCTGTTGTGAAGCATCTGCAGGAAAAGCGGTGCTATCCTGTGCGCTATGTTTCCAGTCAGGGGTATGAGGATGTTCTGGTTGAAAATGTAACGGCTGTGAATGGTAACGATGCAGAAACTGCTTCCGATGCCATTGCACAGTGTGACATTATGGCTACCGCTGTTGGTGCAAGAATCCTGAAATTCATCGTGCCTAATATCATTGCCGGTTTGCGTAAGCGTTGGGCGGCAGGCGGAAAGCCTCTGAACATCATTGTTTGCGAAAACCTTATGGATGCAAATAAGGTCGTCGAGGCTATGATCAAAGAACAGCTGACAGATGAAGAATGCGCCAAGTTCGATGAAACCGTGGGCTTGGTGGAAGCTTCAATCGGTCGAATGGTTCCTGTTCAGACGGAGGAGATGAAGGACGGCGAGCCTATGCGTGTCTGTGTAGAACGTTATGGCTTCCTGCCTACAGACAAGGCTGCTTTTAAGGGTGGTGTTCCTGAGATCAAGAATATGGTTCCCTTTGAACCCTTTGATTTCTACCTGAAGCGTAAGCTGTATGTTCATAATATGGGTCATGCGACCTGTGCATATCTTGGTGATTTGCTGGGTCTTGAGTACATTTATCAGTCCATTGATGTGGCAGATGTGCGGATCTTGGTGCAGAATGCTATGCTGGAAAGCGCTGTTGCGCTGTCTAAGAAATACGGCGTTCCTATGGAAGACATCGTAATGCATATCACAGACCTGCTGCACCGCTTTACCAATGCCGCACTGAAGGATACCTGTATGCGTGTTGGTGGTGACCCCGGAAGAAAGCTCTCTGCAGATGACCGCTTGATTGGCTCTTCCTCTCTGGCGTTGGAGCAAGGCGTTACACCTGCGTATATTGCTGTCGGTGCCGCAGCCGGTCTGCATCGCTACATTAACGAAGCCGAAGGGATGGAGCAGGGAATCGATTCTGCAAAGCAGGTTCTCACTGAAGTTTCCAAGCTGAATACGGATTCCGTGCTGGCAACCCTGATTCTGGATATGTACAGCAAGATCCTTTCAGGTGCTACGGTAACCGACCTGCGTCACGCTGCGGATGCCGCAAAAGCAGCAAGTCTGCAGGCCATCATATAAGCGTTTTAAGCAGGGGAGTGGGTATGTTAAATAAAACAAAAGTCTGATTAGTATTTTGTGTTGATTGTACAAAAATGTTTAAATAGCAACATTGTCTATCGCAAATCGCAATTAATACTTGAATATCGACTTCCCCTGTGTCATTATGATATCAGATTGGGATAAATCCCGAAAACACTTAAATTTTGAAAGGAAGAAATGAATATGGCAACTTTCCGTTTTACTGTTGGCCCCTGGAACGTGCATGAAGGCAATGAGACTTTCGGTCCCGGTAACCGTAAGAGCGTTCCCTTTGAGGAGAAGATCAAGAAGTATGCTGAGATCGGCATCGACGGCATTCAGTTCCATGATGATGATGCAGTGCCGGATATGAACAATATGACCGAGAAGCAGATCGTCGACTATGCAAAGGACGTTAAGTCTGAGCTGGACAAGTATGGTCTGTTCGCAGAGTTTGTCGCTCCTCGTCTGTGGTTTGACAAGCGTACCAACGACGGCGGCTTCACCGCTTCCCTGAAGGAAGACCGTGATTTCGCTATGTGGCGTGCACAGCGTTCCTGCGATATCGCTGCAGCTCTGGGCACCAACAAGATCCAGCTGTGGCTGGCTCGTGAAGGCACCCTGTGTGCAGAATCCAAGAGCCCCGTTGACATGACCAACAACCTGATTAGCGCTTTCAACGATATTCTGAAGTATCGTGAGGATGCTCTGATCCTGGTTGAGCCCAAGCCCAATGAGCCCGTTGACCGTTCCATCGCTGGTACTGCCGGCCATGCTCTGGCAATCGGTGCTTGCACTGTGGATCCTTCCCGTGTGGGTCTGTGTATTGAGACTGCTCACTCTGTCCTGGCTGGTCTGGATCCCGCCAACGACATGGGCTTCGCTCTTGCTCTGAACAAGCTGTGGGGCGTTCACCTGAATGACCAGAACGGTATCCGTTATGACCAGGATAAGACCTTCGGCGTTGAGAACCTGCGTAATGCTTTCAACCAGGTCAAGGTCCTGTACGAAAACAACTTCGGTGACCGCGGCAACTTCGAGTGTGTTGGTCTGGACGTTAAGGCTCTGCGTACCCAGCCCGACGAGGACTGCTACCGTCATATCATCAACTCCAAGCGCATCTTCGAGCTGCTGCTGGAGAAGGTCAAGCGCTTTGACTACGAGTACCAGGCTGCCTGCGTCAAGGAGCAGAACTTCGAGAAGCTGGAAATGTACGTGATGGAACTGCTGATGGGTATTGCCTAATCGCCGTCCTACGATATATTTTAGTACCCGATACTTTGAAAGGGGCGGCGCACGCCGCCCCTTTTTCTTGAACCAGGAGGGACAATAAATGCAGAAGTGCGTTAAAGATAATACTCGTTGGGGCAAGGTCCTTTGGTTGACCACTGATCAAGTTGAAGTCGGCATAGCCCTGGATTTTGGTATTCGTGTTGTACATGTTTCCTGTACCGGCTGTGAGAATCTTTTTTATGTTCAACCGGCAGATCTTTCGGATGGCTTTACCAATAGCGATGGATGGAAACTATATGGAGGTCACCGGATCTGGATGGCGCCTGAAAGCGATAAGTCCTGCTATCCTGACAATGAACCGGTCACTTGGAATGAAACGCAGAACGGTGTGCTGATTACGCAAAATGTTGATCCTCTTTTGGGCATCCGCAAAACCCTCAGCATCGAATTTTTGGCAGATGGTGGTGTGCAGCTTGAACAGAGCATTTATAACGCCTCTGAAATGCCAATAGATGGAGCATCCTGGGGTGTTAATACTTTGGATGCTGGCGGAACTGCTTATATTTCCTTTACAAATAATGATAAGCGAGGATTTACGCCCCATCGTGTTGTTTCACTTTGGTCTGATACCAATTTGCATGATCCCCGGCTTTCCTTTGATAAGCAGGGACTGACGGCTAAGTTTATGCCATTGCCGGACTATTTGAAAATCGGACTTTACTGTATGGAAGGTAAAGCTGTTTTTGAAAACAAGGGACAACGGTTTACGCTTTGCTTTGATGCACAGCCTCTTTCGGAATATCCGGATAATGGCTGTAATTTTGAGCTGTATATGTGCAGCAGATTTATGGAATTGGAGACATTGGGAGTAAAGACACATATTATGCCAGGTGAGCATACCAGTCATATGGAGACTTGGTATCTGACGAAAGTGTAACTGTATTTTAGGAGGAATGTTATTATGAACACAAAAGCAGTAAGAATCCACGGAAAGAATGACCTGCGTCTGGAAGAGATCACCCTGCCTGAGGTAGGTCCTGACGACGTACAGGTAAAGATCGTTTGCGACTCCGTATGTATGTCCACCTACAAGGCAGCCCTGGAGGGCGAGGACCACAAGCGTGTTCCCAACGATGTTGCCAAGAACCCCACCATCGTGGGTCACGAGTTCTGCGGTCAGATCGTAGCCGTTGGCGAGAACTGGAAGCACAAGTATAAGGCCGGTGACAACTTCGCCATCCAGCCTGCCCACTTCTATAAGGGATCTCAGGAGGCTCCCGGCTACTCCTACAAGTACTGCGGCGGTTCTTCCCAGTACGCCAACATTCCCATCGAGACCCTGCTTGCAGACTGCCTGCTGCCCTATAACTCCAACACCTATTTCTACGGCTCTCTGGCAGAGCCCATCAGCTGTGTCATCGGCACCTTCCACGCAATGTACCACACCAAGGCCGGTTCCTATGTCCACGAGATGGGCATCAAGGAGGGCGGCAAGATGGCACTGCTGGCATCCGTTGGTCCTATGGGTCTGGGCGCCATCGACTACGCCATCCACTGTGACCGTAAGCCCAGCCTGCTGGTGGTCACCGATATCGACGAAGCCAGACTTGAGCGTGCCGCATCCATCTACACGGTAGAGGAAGCAGCCAAGAACGGCGTGGAGCTGCACTATGTGAACACCCGCATGGAAGGCGCAACCGAGTATCTGCGGTCCTTGACCGACGGCACCGGCTATGATGACGTGATCTGCTTTGCACCTGTGAAGCCTGTTATCGAGCAGGCTGACGACATTTTGGGATTTGACGGCTGCCTGAACTTCTTCGCAGGTCCCACCGATTCCCAGTTCAAGGCACCCTTCAACTGGTACAATGTTCACTATCTGTACACCCACGTGGTGGGCACCTCCGGCGGCAACACCGACGATATGAGAGAGGCCATCCGGATGATGAACGAGGGCAAGCTGAATCCCGCAGCACTGGTCACCCACATCGGCGGCCTGAACTGTGTGGTCGACACGGTTCTGAACCTGCCCAAGATCCCCGGCGGCAAGAAGCTGATCTACAATCACATCGATCTGCCTCTGACAGCGATAGCAGACTTTGAAGAGGCTGGCAAGAGCGATCCTATGTTTGCCGAGCTGGATAAGATCTGCAAGGCCCACAACGGCCTGTGGAACGACGAGGCTGAGGCCTACCTGCTGGCCAATGCAAAGTTGATCTGAATTGCAGCTGATGCCTGTTCATCTTGCAAATTTATGGGACTATGACGGCGATTATGCATACCTTTTATCTGTTTCACCAATTTTAGTTTTTGTTATTTTATTTTTTTGTTCCTAGTTATGATTTTGAATCTTACATATTGCATTTAATGTCAAAAAGTGGTAGCATACAGTATCGACACTTGTGTGCACCTGGGAGACACACTGGCGTTTCATTGAAAGGATGGTAAATGATTATGAATGCTTACGTTGCAAGTGTAATTGAAAACGTTAAGAAGAAACACGGTAACGAGCCCGAATTTGTTCAAACTGTTGAGGAGGTGCTCTCTTCCATTTCGCCTATGGTCGATAAGCATCCTGAGTATGAGAAGGCTGATTTGCTGGGACGTATGGTCGAACCGGAGCGTATGTTTACTTTCCGTGTTGTCTGGACGGACGACAATGGTCAGACCCATACGAATATTGGTTATCGCTGTCAGTTCAATGGTGCAATTGGCCCCTACAAGGGTGGCTTGCGTTTCCAGCCGAACGTCAATCCCAGCATTATTAAATTCCTGGGTTTTGAACAGACCTTTAAGAACAGCTTGACTGGCTTACCTATGGGCGGAGGCAAGGGTGGTTCTGACTTTGATCCTTCCGGAAAATCCGATGCTGAGATTATGCGTTTCTGCCAGAGCTATATGACTGCACTGTACCGCTATATTGGACCCGATATCGACGTTCCTGCCGGTGATATGGGTGTCGGCGGACGTGAAATTGGTTATCTGTTTGGTCAGTACCGTCGTCTCAAGGGCGTTTGGGAAAATGGAGTTTTGACCGGTAAGGGATTTAGCTATGGTGGCAGTTTGACTCGTCCTGAAGCGACCGATTATGGTGCAATGTACTATCTGCAGGAGGTGCTGAAGCACGAGGGCGAAGACATTCAGGGAAAAACCATTGCCATTTCCGGCTTTGGCAATGTTGCCTGGGGTATTTGCAAGAAGGCATTGCACTTGGGCGCAAAGGTTGTGACCTTGTCCGGTCCTGATGGTTACATTTATGATCCCGAGGGTGTTTCTTCCAGTGCGGAAAAGGTCGACTATATGCTGAAGATGCGTGCCTCCGGTCGTAACCGGGTTCAGGACTACGCAGATAAGTTCGGTGTTCAGTTCTTCCCCGGTGAAAAGCCTTGGGGTGTTAAGGCAGATGTGATTATGCCTTCTGCGATGCAGAACGATGTTGATATGGCGCAGGCCAAGAAAATCGCAGCAAATGGTGTTAAGTACTACATCGAAGTTGCAAACATGCCAACTACCAACGACGCCCTGTATTTCTTGATGGAACAGCCCGGTATGATCGTTGCACCTTCCAAGGCTGTAAACGCTGGCGGTGTTGCAGTTTCCGGTTTGGAAATGAGCCAGAACTCTGAGCGCTTGGTGTGGTCTGCTGAAGAAGTTGACAATCAACTGAAGAGCATTATGTACAATATTCATAAGGCATCTGTAGAGGCTGCCGAGGAATATGGTTTGGGCTACAATCTGGTTGCCGGTGCGAACCTTGCAGGTTTCAAGAAAGTGGCTGAAGCTATGATGGAGCAAGGTGTCTTCTGATTTTATGTCAATATTTAATGGCCCTGCCGGAAGGCAGGGCCATTACTTGTAAATTACCATTTAGATTTCATTTTCAGATTCACGGATAGACTGGAATTTGGATTCACGTGTGTGATAAGCACAAACATAATCTGCAAAAGCAACTAAAAGAAATATCCCGTCAATTGCCGTAATTACAGTGACTATAGTATCGGATAGGTCGGGCAGCATAACCATAATGATCAGGCTGATAAACAGGACAGTTGTACTGATTTTACCGCTGATCAATGCACCCTTCAGCATTTTTCCTCTGCGAAGATTAACGGCACCGGCAATTAGCTGGAACAGCTCTTTAATGAAAAACAGTGCAATTAAATACCACAGAACAGGATAGTGGGATGCAAGGCAAAGGATCAGAGAAAACTGCGTCAGCTTATCTGCCAGAGGATCCAGGATCTTTCCGACAGTAGAGATCATATTAAAGTGCCGAGCGATTTTTCCGTCGATCAGATCAGTCAAACAGGAAACGGCTAGAATTGTGGCAGCTAAGAAATACTTATCCTTTAGATAGATGGTTATATAGACGGGAATCAAAACCAATCGAAATAGACTGAGCAAGTTCGGGATTGTTAGTATTTCTTTTTTCCAGTCCTTGATGAACATTTTTCTTATCCTCCGGTGGTCACGAACGCATATTTTTATACATTATATTCCTTTTTAAAAAACGAATCAAGTCTTAACTGAAATTCTACTGATAAAATAATGAAAATATTTTACAACTTCATTAATATACTGTGAACGTTATGCTTTGGTTATGCGTTCGATCGATTAACTGCGGCATCGTGGTGTGCATTCAATGTAAATTGATGAACCAAATGCTTCCAGGTGATCTTATCCAGCTCTCCGGTTGCCGGGAGGTCTGCCAACAGCTGAAATTCTGTGAGGGCATCAGCGGTACTACCGTCAAAAGTACCACTGTGATTGGGAGCGGTTATGCCTGGTGAATCTTTTGACAGTTGGGTCAGAATGCTTTGGAGCAGATAAATGTATGGATTTGAATCACCGATACGGAATACTTGACCGGCATCCATTATTATTTCAATTGGTTCTGCCTTTCCTACTCGGATCAATGCCGGTTCATAGGCAATAACGATACGATCCCAGGTTGTTTGATCTGCAATGCCGGTTTGCGGAAGTCCCTCCCGCATTTGAAAAGCAGTAACGGCGGTAACGGTTTGGGCGTCATAAATACCATCCGGTATCACATTTGGCAGGCGTGGATCATCTTCTGATATAATCTGAAGCATAGTTTGAAGGCTTCGTATCGGCTGCTCAATAAAGGACTCAGTTGGTCTCATCGCACCACCTCCTGTCGAACGGGATCTTGGAAACCAATGCTGAGATTTCGTCCGGGAAACTGTGTCAAGGTCGTTGTCGCTGCATAGTTTACAGCAGCGGAATTTGTTGTGATAGCTGATCTGACAACGTTGGTTCTGAAATTCCCAACAGGGCTGGTTGCGGTCGAGGATCGTGTGGAGCCGGTTGGAAATGTTTCTGTGCTGCGCAGTGAGGTGTTTTCGATTCCCGAGTATTGATCATAAATCTCGTTCCAGGTTGCGGTATCTACAGTCCCGGTTTCCGGTAATTGGAAACGCCGCTGCGCAGCGAGAACGGCAGCACGGGTACTTTGACCGTAGATGCCATCTATATCCAATGGCGGTATGCTGGGAATGTAGGCGGAAAGGACGGAAAGCATATACTGCAGCTGGCGGACTTTATCTCCTGTACTGCCGATCTGCAGGGATCCAGGCGGCGACCAATTTACAGCGTAGAATTGCTGTCCCTCGCTGCGCAGCTCGGAAAGGGAAGTTACCGCTGTATAAAGACGTACAATGGCATACCACGTTGCCGGTCCAACGATCCCGTCCGGTGTCAGTCCAAATACCTCCTGAAAGGTTCGAACTGAGGCTTCTGTTCTGCTGCCATAAATGCCGTCAACCACAGGGATTTTTGGGATGGCTGGATAGCTTTGAGCGATCCTGTTCAGGGATACTTGAATAACGACAATGGAGGGCCCGGTACTCCCTAGCCTTAATGGAGATCCCGGATAGGAGGAACTGATGCCTCGTATCGGAGCGTTTACCACGGTTTCCACATTTCCGTAATAGCTGCGCAGGATCTCATCTGAATTTAGGCCCTGTAACGCTAAATTCTGGCTGCCCCACTGACTGAGTCCTTCGCAGGTAACGGTGGTTCCGTTGCAAAATTTTGCGGCTAACGGTTCCACGAAACCAGGTCTGCGAAGGTAGTCGTTGAATAATTCGTCAACCAAACGAGATATGTTGTCAAAGAAGCTCCGTCCATTCACAAAATACTGATCATAGGCAGTGTTATTGGTAATATCAAAATCATATCCACGGCTTCGATAGAATTCTGTGTATACTCGGTTGAGCGCAAAAGAAACAATGGCCAGGATGTTAGCACGTAGTGCGCTTTCATCCCAGGTGGGATATATTTCGCTGGAAGCGACGTTTTTAACATAATCTGAGAATGAAACGGTAACATTTGGGGCATTGGATGATGGAGCACCGAGATGCACCGTGATTTGTTGTGGTATGAAAGGTGTTACTGTTGGCATATGAGCCTCCTATAAATTCTGTGGAGTTGTTTCAAATATTTCCGCATTATTCCAGATGCCGGGCAATTCCGATAATGGGATCAATTCCAGATTCTGAACCGTAACAATACCGGGAAAAATCTGAGCATTATTAATTTCGATTTCCTCAAAGTTCTCCGCACGGGCATAAAGGTTTACGGTTGCAAAAGGTACGATACCGGTATTTGGACTTTGACCGGCTGACAGGTCCGGTACTTGGATCTCGATTGGTTTGTCAAGTTTTCCGTTTCGATTGGTTAGACGCATTGCAATTACAGCGCCGGATGGATCGGTGATCGTCACGGCTGTGTCTTTGATAGGGATTTGTGCATAGCTTGTGTAGGCACGTACTTGTATGTAACCGATGGCGGACAGGATAATTCCCCCTTTCAAAGCTTCACACTATATTATGAGTGGATATAATAAAGCGTGCAGGGATCATAAGAATCCCTGCATTTGCTTAATGTTGGCGGTTTCGCAATCCAATAATTTTTGACTGATGGTGGAAACTCGTTCATCGGAATTGTTAAACTGGTGCAAATTTTTCAGGCTTTTGATCATTCCTCTGGTATTGCCATTGATCATCATAGCTGCAGCTTTAGAATTCACATTTCCAAAAGAGAGCATTGATCGTGTCATTGCCCGTGACATAAACTTGATCGCAGGATCAAGCTCCTCGAGCTCCCAGCCACGATTTGCAGCCAGTGCGTGTGCTTCCTGCTCAATAGAATCGTATTCTTGAAGTTGCGATTTCAGCGCTGTGCGCAGTGTCGTTTTGAGTGGAGCCTTCAAAACACAACGAATTCCGATTTGTCCCATTTGAGTTGTTTTTAAAACGGAAGATAATAGATCCTTACTGCCTTTCATAATACATCACCGATAGTATTGTAACCGTATTGATGCTTACTATGCACATTACGCTTGGTTTTACATATACTGGATATAGGAATTGAAAGGGGTGTCATAATGTGTGCAATCGCAGGATTCGTCGGATTGGATTTTGATCAGGAGACCGTGGGACGGATACAAAGGACAATGGTGCACCGTGGCCCGGATGAATCTGGTGTATTTAAAACAGACTCGTGCTGCTTGCTTCACACAAGGTTGACGGTTATTGATCCGGATGGTGGTAAGCAGCCAATGCAGCTGCAATGGGGCGCAGAAATCTATACGATGGTGTATAATGGAGAATTGTATAATACGGATGAGATCCGGCTCCAGCTTCAAGCGCTTGGACATCATTTTATCGGACACTCAGACACGGAAGTTATGCTCCACGGATATGCGCAGTGGGGAGAACAGGTCCTCCATATGGTAAATGGAATCTTTGCATTTGCTGTTTGGGAGCAAAAAGGAAAGAAACTGTTTTTGGCACGAGACAGAATGGGTGTAAAGCCGCTATTCTATATGGTGCATCAGGGTGGTATTCTGTTTGGGTCGGAAATTAAGAGCATTTTGGCTTTTCCTACAGTCAAAGCGGAGATCGATGAATATGGGATATCGCAAATATTGCTCCTTGGTCCGGGAAGAGCTCCGGGCAGCGGCGTGTTCTATGGGATACTGGAATTAGAGCCGGGGTGCTGCGGTTGTTATGAAGACGGCAAGTGGTCCTGGAGACGGTATTGGAAGCTAACTGACAGGGAGCACACGGATACTTTTGCGGAAACAGCAGAAAAGGTTCGTTATCTGGTTACGGATGCTGTATTACGTCAGATGGTTTCAGATGTTCCCATCGGTACGTTCCTGTCCGGAGGTTTGGACTCCAGTCTGATCTCAGCGATCGCTTCCAAGGAAATGGCGGACAGGGGAGAACAGTTAAAAACATTTTCTGTTGATTATAAGAACAGTAATCTGCATTTTGTGCCCGGGAAATTTCAGCCAAGCTCGGATAATGTTTACATACAAATTATGCAGAAATACCTGGATACCGATCATCAGTGGACTGTCTTGACACCTGATGACCTGATTGAGGTGTTGGAAGAGTCTACGTTTGCACGAGATCTGCCGGGTATGGCGGATGTGGATTTCTCGCTGACAGCTTTCTGCAAGCGGATCCGACAGAAGGTGAAGGTGGCGCTTTCAGGGGAGTGTGCAGACGAGATATTCGGTGGATACCCGTGGTACCGGGATCCGGAAGTTCGTACATTAGACGGGTTCCCGTGGGCTCAGAACACGATGCATCGGGCAAGCTTCCTGCAAAGCTGGGTAAAAGAAAAAGTGGAACCGGCAGGTTTTGTGAGTGACCATTACCAGCGGACCATAAATGAAAGTGATGTTTTGCCGGGAACTGATCCACTGGAACGAAGGATGAAGCAGATGGTGAATTTGAATTTTCGTTGGTTCATGCAGACACTGCTGGATAGGAAAGACCGGATGAGTATGAACTGCGGACTTGAGGTTCGGGTCCCGTTCTGCGATTACCGGATCGCAGAGTATCTTTATGGGGTGCCGTGGGAATTTAAGGATTATCAGGGAAGAGAAAAAGGTCTTTTGCGTTTTGCTATGTCTGATATGCTGCCAAATGAGATACTTCACAGAAAGAAAAGTCCATATCCTAAGACTTATGATCCGAAATATATGACGCTTGTATCACAAAGGCTGACGGACTTGATGGCAGATAAGAATGCACCGATTTTCCAGTTCGTCCGAAAGGAAGCGCTTATGGACCTGCTGGAATGTGAGTATGCTTGGCCGTGGTATGGTCAGCTGATGAAAGTTCCGCAGACAATTGCGTATATGCTTCAAATAGACTGTTGGATGCGGCACTACAAGGTGCAGCTTCGTACATAAAAGCGTGATCCCGGCAGAATTCATCTGCCGGGAAGTTTTCTGCTCATCATACACCATAGAAATCACCAAATACTCGAAGGAAATTTGAAGAGTTTTTGCCTAATTTCATAATCTTTCCCAGTACCGGTTGCAAAACGAAGAAGAAAGTGATAGTATGATGTAACTACATTTGTGCGCAGCTGAAAGACTGCCACGCTGTAAATAACGGAATATTTTCCATAGAAGTGGAGGAAAGAAAGATGTATCGAGTACATTATCTGAACAAAATTTCCCAGAAGGGTACTGCCCTTTGGTCAGAGGATTACCAGACTGCGGAGGCTGTTGAAGAAGCACAGGCAATCATGGTCCGTAGTGCGGCTATGCACGATATGTCATTTTCTGATAATTTGCTTACGGTTGCCCGTGCCGGTGCAGGCGTAAACAACATTCCGCTGGACCGCTGTGCTGAGCAGGGAATCGTGGTGTTCAATACGCCCGGTGCCAATGCTAACGGCGTTGTTGAGCTTGCGCTGTGCGGTATGCTGCTGGGCAGCCGTGATATTGTTGGCGGTATTAACTGGGTTCAGACGATCAAGGACGATCCCGATGTGGCAAAGAAAGTGGAAAAGGGAAAATCTCAGTTTGCTGGCCACGAAATCCGGCAGAAGAGTCTGGGTGTTATCGGCCTGGGTGCCATTGGTGGTCCTCTGGCTAACGCTGCCAGAAAGCTGGGTATGCAGGTTTACGGCTGTGACCCCTTTATTTCTATTGATGCTGCCTGGCATTTGGACAGCCATATTGTCCGTGTTAAAACCAGAGATGAGATCTATGCCAACAGTGATATTATTACTTTGCACGTTCCGCTTTTGGATGACACCCGGGAGATGATCAATGCGGAGGCGATCTCCAAGATGAAGGATGGCGTGATCATCCTGAACTTTGCCCGTGATCTTCTTGTGGACGATGATGCAATGGAAGCAGCACTTAAGTCCGGCAAGGTCAAGCGTTATATTACGGATTTCCCCAACGCTAGAACAGCCGGTATGGAGGGCGTTGTTGCGATCCCGCATCTGGGAGCATCCACGGAGGAATCTGAGGATAATTGTGCAAAGATGGCTGTTCGTCAGGTGATGAACTATCTGGAGAACGGTAATATTGTGAATTCTGTGAACTTCCCCAGCTGTGATATGGGTATGTGCACAAAGCCTGCCCGTATCTGCATTTTGCACCGCAACATTCCCAATACGCTGAGTCAGTTCACAGGTACGATGGCAGGGGAAAATATTAACATTTCCGACCTGATCAATCGAAGCAAAGGGGAGTACGCATATACGATGCTGGATTTGGACGCAGTGCCCTCCGATGCTGCAGTCCAGGCGCTGAAGAAAATCGATGGTGTTCTGCGTGTTCGTATGATTAAATAAAATGAAGGGTGTCATTCAGACGAATGACACCCTTACTTTATTTGCCGAGTTCTATATTTTTCTGATATGCTGCAATCACACAGTCCATTACCGCACCACGGAAGCCGTGCTCTTCCAGAGTTTTGACTCCAACAATAGTGCTGCCACCGGGGGAGCAGACAGCGTCTTTTAAAACGCCGGGATGCTCACCGGAGCTCAGTACCATTTCTGCAGCGCCGGCCATCGTCATCGCTGCATATTCCATTGCTTTCTTTCTGGGCATACCGCAAGCGACTGCTCCGTCAGCCAATGCCTCAAGGAACAGATACATATATGCCGGTCCGGAACCCGACAGGGCAGATGCAACATCAATGAGCTTCTCGTCCAGGGCATCCATTTTTCCGACAAACTGTAAATCAGCGATCAAATTGTCCAGATCCTCTTGCTGTACAAATTGGTTACAGCAGTACGGAATCATACCTTTTCCAACAGACACCGGTGTGTTGGGCATGATCCGAACGATTGGCATTACTCCGGCGAGGGACTCAATTCTCTCGATTTTCAGTCCGGCAGCCATTGTGATGAGCATAGGCTTGCGCAGCTGCAGGATCTGCTGAATTGGAGCAAGAACATCAGCCATCATTTGCGGCTTGACGGCCAGAAATATGCGATCACATTCATTGGCAATTGTGAAGGTGTCTGTGTATATGCAACCTAAATCTGCGGCAATTTTCTTCGCATTGCCGCTGCGATCCGTCAGGGCAATATCTGAGGTAGTTTGGGCAAGGGCTTTGGCAATTGCGCTGCCCATATTACCACAACCAATAAATCCGTATTTCATATGCTACCTCACCGAATATGGCCGTTACCTACGATAATGTACTTGTATGTGGTCAGTTCACGTAGGCCCATGGGACCTCTTGCGTGAAGCTTTTGGGTGGAAATGCCCATTTCACAGCCAAGACCAAACTCGCCACCGTCTGTAAATCTGGTAGATGCATTAACATATACCGCCGCACTGTCCACGCCGGCAGTAAATGCGTTGATTGCTGTTTCGCAGGAAGCGACGATGGCCTCGCTGTGGCCGGTAGAATGCTGGGCAATGTGCTGTACTGCTTCTTCAACACCGCTGACGCATTTGACTGCCAGAATAAAATCAAGAAATTCGGTGCTGAAATCCTCATCCTTGGCTGCAGTGCCGGGAATAATCTCCAGCGCTTCCTTGTCAAGGCGCAGTTCTACAGGTATGTTTCTGTCCAATACCAATCGTTGATGGAGTGCAGGCAGGAACTTGTCTGCAACAGACCGATCAACCAACAGAACCTCTTCGGCGTTGCATACACTGGGACGGCTGGTTTTGGCGTTTTCTACGATTTTTAAAGCCATATCCAGGTCTGCGCTTCCATCGACGTAAACGTGACAGATACCGGTGCCCGTGGCAATGCACGGAACCGTTGCCTGGCGAACACAGGCGTTGATGAGACCGGCACCGCCCCGAGGAATCAAAATGTCCACATAACCGTTGGCGGTCATCAATGCGGTTGCACTTTCACGGGAGGTGTCGCTGACAAGGTTGATAGCGTTTTCAGTGATCCCAGCAGACCGCAGACCGTCCCGCAAAGCTGCCACTATGGCTTGAGCGGAACGGAATGCCTCTTTACCGCCACGCAGGACACACACGTTGCCACTCTTCAAAGCCAGTGCTGCTGCGTCACTGGTGACGTTGGGGCGGCTTTCGTAAATGATAGCGATCACGCCGACAGGGACAGAAACTTTGCGTATCAAAAGTCCATCCTGACGGGTATGCTCATCCAGGATCCTGCCGACAGGATCAGGTAGCTGTGCAACCTCACGAATACCCTTTGCCATACCGGCAATACGTTCCTCATTCAGCTTCAACCGGTCCAGCATAACCGGTGCGATCACACCCGTAGCTGCCTCCAGATCGGCAGCATTTGCTTCTAAGATAGCATCCTTATGGCGCAGCAGCGCATCAGCCATTGCGTGCATTGCCGCATTCTTTTCCTGGGTAGTTAATGCGGATACTTCCGCTTTTGCTGCCTTGGCAGCTTTCAGCATTTCAATCATTGCATTTTCTCCGTAAATGTTGTGCCGACATTCTTGCCGTCAAGAATGTCATAAAGATTGGCGGGATCATTGCCATTGGTGATCACCATATCACAGCCGCAGGCAAGACAAATCTTTGCGGCCTGGAGCTTTGTGACCATGCCACCTGTTCCGAGGGAACAGCTGCTGCCGCCGGCGAGGGCAAATATGGCATCATCCACTTTGCTGGCATAACGGATCAGTTGGGCATCCGGATTGGTATGGGGATCCGCTGTGTACAATCCGTCGATATCAGAAAGCAAAATCAGTTTGTCGGCTTTTACACTCTCCGCAACAAAAGCGGCGAGGGTATCATTGTCACCGATCACGATCTCATCCGTTGCAACGGTATCATTTTCGTTGATAATGGGGATAGCGCCCAGGTCCAATAGCTTGTTCAGTGTGTTGCTGAAATTGGTATGCCGCACATCATTGGCAACATCGTCTCCTGTGATCAGCAGCTGTCCGACCGTATGATTATATTCACTGAAGAGCTTGTCGTATGTATACATCAGTTCGCATTGACCCACTGCTGCAGATGCCTGTTTCGTGGGAATATCCGTGGGGCGCTGGCGTAGACCTAATTTTCCGACTCCCATACCGATCGCACCGGAGGAAACGATAATGACCTCGTGTCCGGCATTCTTGATATCACTGATGGCTTTGCACAGTTCCTCTACTCTGCGGATGTTCAAATGTCCGGTGGAATGTGCAAGGGTACTGGTTCCGATTTTAATTACAATGCGCACAACCACACCTCCTTTTCGCACTATTATAACGCCATTGTCCAGATAAATAAAGAGGAAAGTCAAATGTTTTTCATGACCTGTCGTATTTTTTGCGTCATTTACTGGAATTTAACCAATTTGTAGTGCTGGATTTTCGGCGTTTTTCCTATGTGATTTTTCGGGAAATCTATGCTATAATCACAATATCGTCCAATGATAGTGTATATACTACGATATGAAAGGAGCGGGTCTTGTGTTTCAGCAAGGAGAGCAGGTCGTATATGGGGTTCACGGTGTGTGCAGGATTCTGGAGATTGAGCAGCGGGTCGTCAATCGGGTCAAGACGGACTATTACGTGCTGAGTCCTCTGGAACAGACAGAAACCCGCTTTTATATTCCGGTACATAATCAGCTTGCGGTAGCGAAACTGCGTCCGATGCTCACAAGGCAGCAGCTGGATGAGCTGCTTCGTTCTGACAGCGCTGAACTAAGCGCTTGGATTGCGGATGAAAACCAGCGTAAACAGCGCTATCGTGAACTGATCGGAAGCGGTGACCGGGCGGCGCTGATCTCTATGGTCCGGTCGCTGCACAAACACAAAGCTGATCAGATCGCATCCGGAAAGAAATTTCACCAGTGTGATGAGAATTTTTTGCGGGATGCAGAAAGAATGTTGCGTTCGGAGTTTTCTCTCGTTCTTGGAATACCTCAAGGGGAAGTTGCCGTCTATATTAAAAGTATTATCGAGTCTGACTGAGAAAGGTGCTGCGTCTGGGCAACACTCCGTAAGGAATTATCGCCTGAAAAAGGCGTTTATTCGCACCATACTGCGTCAAAAATGCTCGTAATACACAAAGTATTACTGCGCTTTTTTCCTTGTCTGGCACGAATCTTCGTATTTTTCAGGTGCTTCGCAGTTTTAAAGTGGAAGTTTTTCGCATAAACAAATAACAAAATTCCCGGAATGCTGACGCATTTCGGAAATTTTTTATGCGGTTTAGGTGGAAAAGAGCCGTTCAAAACCGATACTTCCTTGCGAAGTGTCGCCCTTGCAGCACCTTTTTAGTTTATCATTTCTATTTGTTGATCCCAGATCAACGGATATATTTTGAACGCAGAACCGTTAAGATCTTCTTTATGCATATCAACACCGGTAATCTGACGGTTTTCGTAGGTGGTATAGTAATAGATGCCCTTGTCCGTATTACAGCAACTTGAATATACGGTCTGTTCGAATTTGCTTCCGGCCTGTACACAGCCCTTAGTTTGTGCCACAGAATCAAGAATATGAAAAAATTGGCTGATGCCGGATTGTTCCTCCGGCTGACATACCGAGTTGAGCTTTGTAAATGCAGCTCTGACAAATCTTGATGATGAGGACAGATCTCCGGGAAGTCCCAGTGCACCCATACCACGGCTGTAAGGTGCGAGCTCAATATGGTTGGAGAACCGGTTTTCAGGTTCATTGGGGGTTAAATTCAAAAATTCCGAAAGATGCTGCAAGTGATATTCAAAGGGCGGATTGTTGGTTAGCACACCAACTGGGTTGTCGTAGACTTTCAGTCCTTCTGCTACAGATTCGACAGTGAGGCAACCGTTAGCATCCGCAATGATCCAGTGGAGCGGCGACAAGGGGAAATCCTTGCTGAAGGGGATGTTTACGATATTTGCGTTTTTTAAAAGCTCTCTGGCATCGTCAACCGTCTTGCATTGCCCTAGGATCCATGGGATAAATTCAAAGGGGGTGACATTGTGCATAGATGGCTTAGGATCGTGATATACAGCATTGCCGGGAAAATTCAGACCTGCCATAGCCAGACCTGTTTCATTTGCAGCATCATAATATAATGGGTAATTATTTTCGTTGATTGCAATACCGATCATTGCGTAGTGACGCATCATTGGTTTCTCACATTGAAACATAAAAGGGAAACTTCTTGGTGTGATGGTTACTGCTTCCCCCAGGGAATACTCCAGATCCAGATTGCGTCCGAAGTAATGATCCTTTGTTTTGAAAGTAACGGCTGTGCACATATTGATCCCTCCTGTAAACAGTATGCCACCGGCGAACTGCAGATTTGCAAAATCTTTGTAAAGAAATTAAAAAATACTTTTGGTATTTTGACATATGTGTTATACTTCCGGTAGGAGGTGGGTATATGCTCACATATGAAGCGGTAAAGAACAGTGAAGCGATCAGGACCTATATTATCCGTGCTGACGAATCTCTGGCAGCTTTGGGATTCACGGAGCATAGCTTTGCTCACGTTGTCCATGTGGCTGAGACGGCCGGTTATATTCTGCACACCCTTGGTTATGATGATCGCACGGTTGAGATCGCTAAGATCGCCGGATATCTCCATGATATCGGAAATCTGGTCAACAGAAAAGAGCATTCACAATCCGGTGCAGTGATGGCGTGGAGCATCTTAAATGATATGCATTGTGACCCGGCGGAAATGGCTACGATCGTTACGGCAATCGGAAATCACGATGAGGGAACCGGTGTTCCTGTGAACGCAGTTGCTGCGGCGTTGATTTTGGCGGATAAGGCAGATGTACGCTGGACCCGTGTGCGTAATACGGACAGTACGACCTTTGATATTCACGATCGGGTGAATTATTCTGTTAAAAAATCTGCCTTGAAGATCAACGAGGAAAAAACACTGGTTAAGCTGAAATTGACTGTAGATACAAAACTCGGTTCAGTGATGGATTATTTTGAAATATTTATGGGTCGTATGCTTTTATGCCGCAAGGCAGCGGAAAAACTGGGACTGCAGTTTAAGCTGATCATTAACGAGCAGCAGCTTGTATAAAGGAGAGGAATATATGCACTATCTTTCGTTTACGACCACCGGATGCTGGGACCAGGCAGAGGGCTTCGGATGTGCCAGCCTGGGGCTGCCCGGTCTTTGCGATAATTTTGAGAATCGGGTGCGCAACTATAAGTCGGCACTGGAGTCGATTATGATTACCGGCAGCTATGAGGATATTCTTTTCAATGCCAGGGAGGCTGTGAGCCAGCAGGATGTATATGCCGCAATCGTTGTATTTGGCAACGCCGGCGGTGAGAACACATTCTTGGAAGCATTACAGAAGATCGTCACTTGTCCGATGGTTGGCGGTGGTGCCGCCATCGACGGAGCTACCGGCCGCAGTGGATTGATTCCAGGCGCAGGTCAGGCGGCAGTGCTGCTGATTACAGATGACCGGTTTACATATGAAGCGAAAACAGAGTGTATTCACAGCGATATTCTCGAAGAATGTACGGTTAAGGCTTCAGATCCGAGAACATTGCTGACCATCAATGGTATCGCTGCTTCACAGTATTTGCAGAATAAGAAAGCAGAATTGGGCTTGTCGCAGACAGATTTCGAGCATCTTACCCTGTCGGATATGCGAAACGTTAATGCGCATTTGTCCTGTGTTGACGGTGTGATCAAAAGCGGTCGTGATGTGACGGAGAAAATGCTGCTGCGGTATGTCCCCCAGGATGCGGTATACGAAAAGATGTATCGATTCTACAATGATCCCGATGCCATCGTATTTGGATGCGCAGGTCTTTCGGGGCTGTTGGACAGGCCTTTGCAAACACCGTCTTTGGGACTGTTTCTGTTTGGCGAGGTATGCACCGTTGATGGTGTGGCAGAATTTGGAAATCTGATGCTGAGCAAACTTGTGATCCGGTCGAAATAATAGAACCGCCTCCGGGAAAACCGGAGGCGGTAAGTTTATGCTTTTCGGTAGATTTGGAAATTGTCATCCAGCTGAGAGTCCAGCGTAAATCCGTTTTCCAACAGAAGGGAAACAAGATTGTCAAATCCGCTGACGCCGTCGGAAGCGTATTGCTCATAACAGCTTTGACTGGTGGTTGTTAGAACTACATAATCACAGCCCAGAATGGTTTCCTTCGAAGTATAGCGAACGTCATAAAGCAATGACCTCTGGGAAAGCGGTGTAGTGTAGAACGTTGTTGCAGTCACAGCTGCGTCGGACGGGATCGTGTCCAGAAGCTGCTGTGTTTGCAGGTAGTTACTACGATTGAGCAGATACTTTTTGGGGTATTGAACAGCTACAGGCGCAACAGTTTGGCACAAAAGAATTAAGGATACTGCGACAGCTGTTGTTTGTGTGACAAGACGCAGTTTCGTGGCTTTTATATCTGCCAGATTGACAACAACCAGGTAAAACAGACAGGCGGTGGCACCGTATGTGTACTGGAAAAAGATGTCGTGCTGATACTGGTAATCAGACATCAGATTTATAAGAAAATATGGGATCAGCAGTAGAAAACGTTCATATCGGCGGGTTAAGAAGGGGAGTGCCAGAAGGGGAAGTATTGTAAGCTTAATAAACTCAAGCTTTTCGCCGTCAGCACACTCATACAGAGCCTTCATTGGACACATCACTACCGCTTTAATAACAGTAAATAAAGATCCGGAGCCGTCGTAAATGAAGTTCTTATACCGATAAGTCATTACGCCGTCACCGTGCTTGGACAAGTAACCGGTCACAATCAAGAACCAGGCAACAGATCCTATTAAAATGAGCATACCGGTCAAGGTTTGACTGTTTTCTTTCTTGCCAAGAACGCTGCGAAGTAAGACAAATAAGCCAATTACAGCGGTGTATACGGCAGCATCTTCTTTTACCATTAAGACAAGAACGGTAAACAGCGCAGTCAAAAGCCCTTTCCTGCTGTCAAGCGCATAGAACAGCCAGAGGATCAGCGGTGTCAGGAATGCGTTTTCGTGAATGTCGTAGCTGGTTCCACCGGAATAGGCCGGATACAGCAGCAGTAGTGCACAGGTTAGCATTCGCAGCCAGGGTGAAAGCCCGTGCTGCTTTCCGAGCAGCCACAGCGGGATAACAGCACTTACCAGAATTGCTGCTTGTAAAACTTGTAGCGTTGCCGGTTTTGGTACAATACAATAGAATGGGAGCAGTAAATAGTAGATTGGTGACATATGCACCTTGAAATGGGAGAGCAGCCCGTCACGCTCCAAAGTGGTAATGGGCATACCGGATTCCTTCATGTTGTAGAACATCTGAGAAAAGATGCCAAAGTCGTAAGAGGGAGTGCTGAAAGTTTTCACACGGCAAACTGTCCAGATGCTTACAACGAGGAAAAAGCCAACGCTTAGAACTACGGTAATCCAGATACACATATTCACCTTTTTTCCGGTGTAAGGCTGTGGGAGTGAATCAGAGTTGGCGCCTTTTAAGGCGTAAACAAGAACAAGCAGAGTTGTAAGGATGCAGAATACTAAATACGCAGAAGAAAAAGATTGGATCAAAGTTAATGCTGACAAGCAAACAATTATACCAAAAAGTGCCCATCGCAGCAAAGCTCCATGCGTGTGTATCTGCAAAAGCAGCAGCAAAGCGGTAAATGCTGTTGCTGTGAGCAAAACTCGCAGAAGTGACATTTCTGACAGGGTTGAAAGTGCATTTAAAGGACCTGGATTTATAAGGTATTCTATCAAGACGGAACCGAGCCAGCCGACAAGAATGCACTGGATAGTGGCCGATATATTCGGTGGCTTGATGATTGATTTCTTTTGTTCCATAGATGTATCTCCGATCACATTCTTTTTCTTCCGAGATGGTCCAGCAGTTCTAAGCGTAGTGTCAGTATTTGTGCAACATGGTAATTGGTAACGACATCCCGCTCTGTTATGGAATCCAGAACCCGTTCGTCCTTGATTTCTGCACCGCAGGCCTTCAGTCGGCGTTTATTTTCATCATTCAAACGTCCGGGACGCTCCAGTGCACACAGTACTTCCATTTGCGCAACCAGTGCACGTGCTTTCTGCTGACAGGCATTGTATATTTCCAGTTCTTCTTGCTGTCTCTTCAGACGCATTAAAAGCTTTTGGTTTGCAAAAATTTTCAACTGATTGGATAAGTCGTCAATTGTGGTTTGCATCTGTACGGAGTTTGGCAGAATGTCATCACCGTCAAACATATCCTCCAGAAATGCTATCAGATTTTTATCCAGGCTTTCAGCGGTCAGACGGATCCGCTGACTGTTGTCATAGGGGAAGACCAGCATGTTGATCAGCATACCCACAGCCAATCCGATCGTCGTGTCCCAAATTCTACCGGCAGCATAGACGACGGGTTGAATGTCAGGTGTTGTACTGAGCATCACAACAATGAAGCAGGGGAGACTGGGGGAAAAGCTGATATGCAGGGCGTTGTACAATGTGATCACAAGAATAATGCCGGCAGCTGTTACCACAAGCGAAGGGAGTTTTAAAGCCAAAAGAATAATCCCCATCAGTGCGCCAAAAATCACACCAATGATCTGCGTAAGACAGGACTCCAAAGATTCTTTAAAGGTGGGCTGGACCGCTGCCATCGCACCAAGCATTGCAAAAATCAGCTTTGAGGTCGTAGCACCCAGAGCGTCCACAATCAGCATTGCCACAATGACAGCTACCGTTGTCTTGACAGTGCGTAGACCGATATGCAATTTAAATTCCTTTAGTTTCATAATTTGGTACTCCTCAAAAGAACATATGCTTAAACTATAATCGATGGGGTGGATTTGTCAAGGCTTGCGCAGCTTGTTTTGGAGGATCTTTTGATTGGTTTGTGTGGAAGGACTTGACAAGACCCCAATAATTCAATATAATATCTTGGCTATCGGGGTATGGCGAAGTTTGGTATCGCGCTTGGTTCGGGTCCAAGAGGCCTCGGGTTCGAATCCCGATACTCCGACCAAAAA
>JAFSFK010000012.1 GCA_017435245.1 Oscillospiraceae bacterium
AACGCTCTGACGAGCGAATTGAAAATTGAAAGTTGAAAGTTGAAAATTGTGGTATTTTCCTTCGGAAAATAATTTAAAACGTCGGCGTAGCCGACACAATCATTTTCAATTTTCAATTTTCCATTTTCAATTATTATCGAGAGTCAGCTCGATAAACCGGAATTTGAAGATGTAACGATACCGAGCGTAAATATATCGTTCATTGCCGCACCGGGCACGTATTGCCTGCCGGGGCATCCCGGCCGACAAATCGGAATTTATCGCTTTTTTACGCTGTTGCGGCTGACCAGATAGGTGGACAGAGTGCTGCTGACCAGGGGGAGGGAATTGGTCCTGTGGGGTACCTGCCCGGCAGTGATCCGCCGGTGAAGATGATCCATTGCCAGGGTTCCCAGCTCCCATTTGCACAGGTGGACGGTGGTGAGGGGCGGATCCAGCATCTCGCACATTGGGATATCGTCAAAGCCAATGACGGAGATATCCTCCGGGATCCGGCAGCGGTGAAGCTTCAGTACCCGCATAACGGCAGCGGCAATAATATCATTTTCCACGAACAGGGCATCGGGCAGATGGGGATGCTTGCCAAGCCAGCTGTCAAAATCCCGGAAAGCACCCTCTGAGGAAACGTCCACATCGATAAAAACAGGGGGCTGCGCTCCGGCTTCTGCCAGTGCACTGCAGACACCCTCCTCCCGGCAGCAGAAGTTCAGGATCCGCTGCCGGGCCCTGATATAACCGATTTGGGTGTGACCGCACTGCAGCAGATGCTCCGCAGCCAGCTTGGCGCCGCCGAAGCTGTCGTTGCCGATACAGTCCACCCGGTTTTTTAGAAGAAAGCTATCCACCACCACTACCGGGCAGTTGTCCAGCAGGGAGAAAAACTGCTCCATCTCCGGCAGCTGAGAGGGTGTCAGGTCGGTGCCCAGGAATACCACACCCGCTGCCTGGCGGATGAATTCCACAGTCTGCCGGTTGTACATATCACCGGCGTTCAGATAGCGCACCTGAGTGTTGTAGCCCAGCTCCGTGGCCCGGGCTTCCACTCCCTGCAGCACAAAGGAGGAGAAGGAGGTGTGCTCCGCAGCGGTGATCACTGTGCCGCCGTAGCGGATAAAGCAGACGGTCTTGCCGGTGTGGAAGGCACCGGAGGAATTTTTGGAATAGCCTAACTGCATTGCTGTTTCCAGTACCAGGTTCCGGGTATGCTGACTGACACCGGGTTTGTCGTTGAGTGCCAGGGATACGGCGGATGGGGAAATGCCCAATTTTTTTGCCAGCTCTTTGGCGGTGATACCTGCCATTGCCTCACATCCTTTTTTCAGATAATGTAATTATAGCTGGATTTTTCAAAAATGCAACGAAATATTTAGCTAAATATTTAGCTAAAAAATTTAGTTAATAATTTTATGTCTTTTCCGAAATATGGGGAAAAAATAGGCGAAAATGCTTAGTAAACCTGCACAAAAAAGGCAACCGGGAAATGTTGAATTGACCGAAAAAGACGGAACGGACCAAATGGAGAATTGACATATTACCAGAAATTGAGTAGAATTTAATTACTGGCGGAACGCCTGTGCAAAAATATATTTGCAAAAACAGGACGTCCTGTTTTTATTTTCCACCCCGGGTGGAAAATAATGGTCATTGGCTTTTTCGGCGTATGCCGAAAGCATATATCTTCAATTTTTTAGGAGGAAAACAAAATGAAGAAGCTTATTGCTCTGCTGCTGGCTCTGGTCATGGTTATCGGCCTGGTTGCTTGCGGCGCAGAAGAAGCTCCCGTCGAAGAGGCTCCCGTTGAGGAAGCTCCTGTCGAGGAAGCTCCCGTTGAAGAAGCTCCCGTTGAGGAAGCTCCCGTGGAAGAGGCTCCCGCTGAGGGCGGCCTGATCGGTGTTGCAATGCCCACTAAGGACCTGCAGCGCTGGGTTCAGGACGGCGACAACATGAAGGCTAAGCTGGAAGAGGCTGGCTACACTGTCGACCTGCAGTACGCAGCAAACGACATCCCCACTCAGGTTTCCCAGATCCAGAACATGATCGCTAACGGCGCTAAGGTCCTGGTTATCGCTTCCATCGACGGCGAAGCTCTGGGCACTGTCCTGGCTGAGGCTAAGGCTAACGAGATCCCCGTCATCGCTTATGACCGTCTGATCATGGGCTCCGATGCTGTTTCCTACTATGCTACTTTCGACAACTGGAATG
>JAFSFK010000145.1 GCA_017435245.1 Oscillospiraceae bacterium
CACGGGGAGGGCGGCTTTGATTGCGGGAGCAATCAACTCAGCGCCTCACCGTGTCGCCTCTTTGCCTACTTTCTTGGCGAAACAAGAAAGTAGGTCGCCTACGGCGAAATCATTTGTACGCAGCATATAACTGCTCGATAACCCGGAATTTAAATTTATCACCTATTATTTCAGCACATAAGGGCAATTTTCGCCCTTTAATACATCGATGGCATTCCGGACGCTCATCAGACCCATATTGGACACCGCCTCGGCGGTGTGGGCACCGCTGTGGGGCGTGAAGATGACTCTGGGCAGACCCTTCAGAGGAGAATCCAGCAAAGGCTCCTGCTCGAAAGCATCCAGACCCAGACCGCCCAAGTGACCGGACTGAATAGCCTCGGCAGCGGCAGCCTCATCGATGAGACTGCCACGGGCGGTGTTGATGATGATCACACCCTTTTTCATCTTTTCGATCCGCTCCCGGCTGATCATATGCCGGGTACTGTCGTTGAGAGGCACGTGCAGAGAAACCACATCGGCGCTCTGCAGCAGCTCCTCCAGCTCCATACGGCGGATGCCGTGTTCGGCTGCAAAGGCTTCGTCAAAGTAGGGGTCGTAGGCCACCACATCCATCTCGAATGCCTTGGCCCGAAGGGCCAGCCGCTTGCCGATGGCACCCATACCCACGATGCCCAGGGTACGCCCGGCCAGCTCCACGCCCTCACTTCTGGGCCACAGGCCGTCAGTGACTGCCTGGTGCAGCTGGGGGATGTTCCGGCAAGCGCAAAGCATCAGCGCAAATGCCAGCTCGCACACGGCGGTGGAGTTGGCGCCGGGGGTGTTGCACACGGCGATGCCCTTGGCCTTGGCAGCCGCCAGATCCACCCGGTCCACGCCCACACCGTAGCGGGAAATGACCTTAACGCAATCGGGCATTTTCTCGATCACATCGGCAGTGATGTAGTCCAGACCTGCCACATAGGCATCGCAGCCCTGAATGCGCTCCAGGATCTGCTCGCCAGCCAGAGGCACGCCCAGATCATTGTAAACGATCTCATCAAAGAAGCTCTCCAGCAAGGCTTTGGCCTTGGCGTTCTGGGGCTTTAAGAAAGAAGTGGAAGTAACCAGCGCTTTCATAGTTTCCTCACTTCCAGTTGGGGTTATCGATGATGGCAGGCTTACCGTCCCGCTCCACCAGCAGCTTGCGGTAGCCCTTGGTCTCGATGGTACCGTAGTCATGACCGGCATCGGCACGGAACACGAAGAAGGTCACCAGCTGCTCATCAGCGCTGACGTTGATGCTGCGGTGGGCGTAACGCTTGGGAACATAAACCGCCTCGCCGGGACGCAGCTCCTGGGCAGACCAGTCACCCTCGGGATTTTCCATCAGCATATAGCCGTGGCCCTTCAGGCAGTAGTAGACTTCGCCGGTCTCCAGAATGGTGTGGAAGTGACCCTTGGTGAAGTAGTACTCGTCACCCACCTTGCCGGGATTGACGATGGAGCAGCCGAAGGCCAGGTCGCCCTCGTGCTCGGGGACGGGCAGGCCGTGGAACTCGTAGATGATCTCGTCATTTTCAGCAACCTTTGCCTGCAGAGCAGCTTCATCTGCGAACATGCCGCTCATCTGGCTTAAGTACCGCTTGCCGGTCTGCACAGTCTTGGACAGACCCGTCTTGGGGTCAAAATCGATGGTGCAGCCACGGATAAAATCCAGTGCCTTTTCAGAAACATTAAATCCAGCCATTTTGATCTCCTCCTTAGTTCACTTCCGCAGCGATGCGGGACATTTCCTTCAGCCGCTCGCCCAAAATTTCAGTGTGGAACACATCGGCGATGACCTGAGTCCAGCCGTAAATGAAGTACATCCAGCCATCGATGACTGTCACGCCACGGCTGTCTGCCTGTGCCAGTGCCTGGTGCATAAACTTCCGTTCGCCCCGGTAGTTGAGCTCCCAAACCAGGGCATTTTCCGGGAATACGGCGGCATCGGTCAGCGGCGAACCGGGACGGTCCTTGCCCAGGCCGGTGGCGTTGATGACCAAAGATCCCTTACCCATCTTGGCCATCTGCGCATCGTTCTGACCCGGTTCAGGCGTTAAGTAATACTCGGCGGGAATGGTGCCGGGATAGAACTTGTCATTGATGTGCTGCAGTTCCTCCAGGCGGGCCCGGCTGCGGTTGCAGACCACGATCTTGGCAGGAGAATTCTCCTTGCTGAAGTTTCTCATATAGTAAGAGCACATGCTGATGCAGCTGCCGCCCGCACCCATAATGAACACGCCGGCCTCAGGATTGTTCTTCCAGTAGTTCTCGGGAACATATTCTTCCATCGCCATACCGCAGGTGATGGGATCCTTGGCATCGCAGCAGAACTTATCGCCGTCCTTGTAAATAGAGGAGATCTCGCCGAACTGCTTGGCGTAAGTGCCTTCCACGTCAAACAGATCGTGGGCAGCGTTGTACAGGTCGATTTTGTGGGTGGTGACCAGCGCACCCAGGGACAGAGGATCGTCCTTGAGGAACTGGACCACTTCCCGGTAAACCTCCGGCTTTTCGTGGATAGCGATATCGATGCCCTTCATCACAGCGTTTTCAAAGCCCAGCGCCTTCGCCCACTTGGGGAACACCTTCATAATGGAAGAAGATCCGGTGGTAACGCCGATAAAATACATAGTCGGCTGGGTTGCTTTTTCCAGAATCATTTTATTTTCCTCCTAGGCACAAAATCTGTGCAGCATTTGTTTCATACATTTTCCGAATGCTTTTCTCCGGTATTCCGGCAGAAATCAGCATATTTTTGTAATCTTTTAATAGATAATCAAGGCCCATATCGGCAGCACCGTAACTGCGCAGCCGGGCGGCAGTGGTGTCCAGACTCAGCACGATTCTTTCGTCAAGACCTGCTTCGCACATTTTGCCGATCAGCGCCAGCTCCTGAGCGTGGGATACATATTTGAGCCGGTTCACGCTGTCGTAGCACAGGTAGCACCCGGCAGCCATCACTTCCTTATGCAGTCCGGGATCGGGGATCGTCCTGTCCAGATGGCAGATGAGGATCCGGTGGGCAGGAACGCCGCAGCCTTCAAAAAGCTTCAGCATCCGGGTAAGGTCGGTGTCCTTCTCCGTATGGATCAGCACCGGGGCACCGGTCTGAGCAGCAGTTGCCGCCACTGCGGAAAAGAGTTTTTGGTTTACATAATCTTCCAATCCCCCATCGTCCCAAGCAGCCTTCACCATACCGGCCTTGGCACTGCCGCACTCGGTCATGCCCTCGGTGATCTCCCGGCAGAACCGATCCACCAGCGCAGTTTCGGTCAATGCCCCCAGATCTTCTTCAGCAAAGGCCTTTTTGTGAAAACCGGTAACGGCGACGATGTTCACACCACTGTCTTTACTCAGCCGCAAAAGCTTTTCTGCATCCCGTCCAAAACCGCCGGGCTGGGCATCTACGATGGTAGCGCCCCCGGCAAGGCGGTAGTCCTTTAGCTCCTGCAAAGACTTATTGTAATCGTCCATACACAGGGCAGGATTCAGTTCATATCCCGGACCCTTGCGCAGCCAGATATGCTCGTGGCACTGGATGTGTCCCAGCTGCTCCGCCGGCAGATCGCCGGTCACCGTGCGGATCTTAGAATTCG
Organism: Oscillospiraceae bacterium; assembly: GCA_017435245.1. Lineage (GTDB taxonomy): Bacteria > Bacillota > Clostridia > Oscillospirales > Oscillospiraceae > Faecousia. The sequence goes on from JAFSFK010000145.1 coordinate 3,624, forward strand.
ATAACATGCTTGATACCCTTAGCCTGGCGGGCATTCTCGAAGGCGGTGAGAACGTCCTTCAGCTGGTAGCGGTGGGTGATCATCTCGTTGACGTTCAGCAGACCCAGGGAGACGAACTCCAGCGTCTTGCGGAACTGAGAGATGGAGGACCGGGTGGAGCCGGTAACGTACAGCTCCCGGTAGTGGATCAGGTTGGTGTCGATGGCAACAGGCTGCTTGGCAGCGGGGATACCGCCGAAGTAGTTGACACGGCCGCCGTAGTTCATCATAGGCAGCACGGATGCCTGTACCGCAGGTACAGGGCAGGCGGTGATGGCAATATCCAGACCTCTGCCATTCGTCCACTTCTTGACGAAACCGGCAAGGTCGTCGCCGCAATAGGTTTCTACGAAAGGCAGCTTTTTCTTGACCGCTTCCAAACGCTCAGCGGAGATATCGTTCATCAGCACCGCAGCGCCTGCCATATGTAAAAGCATGGCGTGGCAGAAACCGATGGGACCTGCGCCCACCACCATGGCGTATTCGCCGGGGTGCACAAAACACTTGGTAAAGCCGTTGTAGGCGCAGCTCAAAGGCTCAGTGACCGCAGCCTCAGCGGGGCTAACGCCCTTGGGCAGAACCATCAGATTGCCCCGGGTGACGGCGTCGGCAGGGATCTTCACATACTCGGCGAAAGCACCGTCCATATTGATACCGAATGCCCGGTACTCGTCGCACAGGTGGAACTTACCGTCCACGCAGCGGTCACAAATACCGCAGCCGATATTGGGCTGCATCGCCACCTGCATACCCTCTTTGTAGAAGGGAACATTCTTGCCCACCTTCACGATGGTACCGGCAAACTCGTGGCCCAGGATCAGGGGATGCTCCGCATCCACGCCCGTCTGGCCGTTTTGCCACATACGCACGTCGGTGCCGCAGACGGCGGCGGAGTCGGTTTTCAGCAGGATCTCATCATCATTGATCTGGGGAACGGGGACCTCCTCCAGGCGAATATCCTGAGGACCGTAAAGTCTGAGTGCTAACATCAATTTACCTCCTTATCTGACGGTAACGATCTTCTTCTCGGTAATGGAGCAGTTGCCTGCCTCCACGGTGGCAACAGCCATACGGCCATCCACACCACTGACTTCCACGGGGGTGTCATTGAGAACGGCATTCACAAAGGAAGTATCCTCTGCCAGATAAGCATCGATGAACAGGGTCATCCAGCTGTTGATAAACGGCGTATTGGTGCCGTTTTCCACGGTGGTGCAGTGGACAAATTCCTTGTCGGAGCGGCCCACATTGATCTTTCCCTTGGTACCGATGATCTCCATCTTGGAGTCATAGCCGTACTGGACATAGGCAGCGCCGTCAATACAGAAGTGAACGCCGCTCTTCAGCGTGCCGTTCATCAAGACGCTGTCATAGTAGTCGGGATACTGCTCCTTTGCCTCGGGGTTGCGGAAATTTCCGGCAACAGCGTAAACGCTCTCGATGTCACTGCCGGCCATCCAGCGGACAGCATCGATATCGTGGCTGTTGACCTCTGCCAGGATGCCGTTGGACATCTTGATATCGTACATCCAGGGACGGGGCTTGCTGGGACCACGGGTGTTGGAGTGGATCTGCACCAGCTCACCGATGGCACCGCTGTCCACCAACCGCTTAGCCTCCCGGAAGCTGGCGTCGAAACGGCGCATAAAGCCGATCTGCAGCTTGACCTCGGCCTTGTCGCAGGCTTCGATCATCTCATCGCATTCCTCTACGGTCATAGCCATAGGCTTCTCGCAGAAGATGTGCTTGCCGGCGGCGGCGCAGTCGATGACGATTTGCTTGTGCAGGTCTGTGGGTGCAACTACCACAACCGCATCCACCTGGGGATCGTTTAAAATTTCGTGATAATCGGTGTAGTATTTGTCAATGCCCATTTCCTCGGCAGCAGCCTTGGCAGCAGCCTCTACTGCGTCAACGCAGGCCACCATCCGGGCATTTTCGATCTTATTTTTGTAGTTTCTTGCGTGGATCATACCGGCACGACCGCAGCCGATGAGGCAGATGCCCAGTTTCTTCTGTTCCATAATCATATCCTCCAAAATCTAAATTACAGTTTATTCAGCTTGGCGTACAGATCCTTCATCTGGACGGTTGCTTCTTCGTAAAGGTCCACATAGGGCACATATGCCTTGTGGACGGCTTCATCGGGGGTGAATACCTTGCCGGTCTGTATATTGGCCCGGGCAGCTTCCTTGATGTCCGCCACCGCACCGGTTCCGGCAGCCGCCAGCAGCGCCGTGCCCCACAGGGCCACATCGCTGCGGCTCAGGAGCGCAAAGCCGTGACCGGTAACATCTGCCAGGATCTGGGGCCAGACAGCAGATTTGGCACCGCCGCCAATGAGCTTGATGGTCTGTCCCTTTAAGGAGCTGTAATTGCTTTCCAGGCTCCGCAGAGTCAGCGCCAGATCATAGCTGAAGCCCTCCAGCAGACTGCGATAGAAATGGCCCTTGTGGTGATTCCAGGTGTGCCCCATGATCAGCCCCTTCTGCTCCGAGTCAAAGGGCATAGCGCTGCCCCCCAAAAGACCGATATTCAGCATATTGCCGCTGCCCAGCGGTGCTTTAGACGCAAGCTCCTCTGCCTTTTGGAAATCCTTGTCCATAAAGGTCTCCACAAACCAGTCGATGGCGATGCCGGAGCCCTGGATATACTTATGGGCGTAATAGCCGGAGGAATCCATAGCGCCGATCACATCGTAGTTGCGTTTTTTCTCATCCAGCTTCACATCCTCCACCATAGCGCTGACAGCGCCGTAGGAGCTTGCCTCGAAGATCATATCGCCATCGTCAAAGACCGCCGAGCCGATGCATCCGCTGACCTTGTCACCGGCACCGGCAACCAGAGGAATGCCGGATTTCAGCCCCAGCTGCTTTGCCATCTCATCACTTAAGTAGCCACCCACATCGGTACCGTTCACGATCCTGGGCAGCAGCGCTTTATCCACGCCCATTTTTTCGCAAAGCTCCTGGGACCAGCTGCGGCTGCGGATATCCGCCATCCCTGTCCAGGTGATGAGGGAATTGTCCATACAGGCATCTGCCACCGGGATCCCGGAGAGCTTACCGATAACATAGCCGTTTAACATCACATATTTTGCGATGCGCTTATGCTCCTGGGGAAACTCGTTTTTAAACCAGTCGTACTTGGCGCACATCACCGGGGCGTTGGTGCCGCAGATGGAGAACAGATCGTCGGCAAACAGCTCTCTCTGCCGGTTGGCGTAGGGAAGATACCGGCTGTCCAGAGAGCAGGACCAGGTGGTCACATCCTCCCAGTTCTCATCCACCCCCATCGCACCGGCCATCTGACCGGTAAAGGCCACGGCGCACACATCCTCTGCCCTTTCCCCCAGCTGGACAGCACTCTTGCGGATGCAGCGCAGAACGCTGCCGTAAAGCTCCGGTCCGTGCTGTAGGAAAATACCGGGTCCCGGACGCTCATCCGGCACCGGCTCGCTGGCCATCGCCAGGCAGTTTCCCCCAAGATCGTACACACCGGTCTTGATGAAGCTGGTTCCCAGATCCACCGCCATAAACAGCTTGGAACCTCTCATACCCAATCCCCTTTCAATTTTCGGTTGTTTTCGTTTGTTTTCGTTTATTGTAGCATTTAACAAAATAAAAATCAATACGCAAACACGCAAACCTGAAAACAAATTCCAGTTTATCGAGCTGTCAAAGCCTCCCCTGTGTAAGGGGAGGCTTTGACAACTCGATAAACCGGAACCTACAAATTTCGCCAAATTCCGTTGTAATCACACAAACTATATGCTATGATAATTTAAATAACACACAGGAGGCACAACTATGGGTGTGATTGAAACCTTGATCGTCACCACGGCACTGGCCGGCGTACTGGGCACCGGTCTTGGTGGTCTTGTGGGGGCCCTGCTTCAGAAGGACTCCAACCGAATGGTCAGCCTGCTTTTAAGCTTCGCCGGCGGCGTAATGCTCAGCGTTGTATGCTTTGACCTTGTGATCGAAGCCATTGAAACCAATGCAGGTCTGTGGGCAGTGGCACTTTCTATTATCCTTGGCGTGACAGTGACCTATATTCTCAATTATCTCATTGACCGGAAGACCAATCCGGAGGTGCCTCATATCGACGCCAGCCACCCCAAAACGGCAGACGATCTGGACGAGCTGATCCACAGTGACCATTTGGAACAGCACTACGCCAAGCACGACGGCAAGCTGGGCCTGTTCATCGCCGGTATCGTGATGGCCTGTGCCATTGCGCTGCACAATGTTCCGGAGGGTATGACCATCGGCGCATCCTATGCCAGCGACAACGGTGTGATGGGCAGTGCCGCTCTGGCGCTGGCGATCCTCATTGGTCTGCACAACATCCCCGAGGGCATGGCGGTTTCCGTACCTCTGATCAGCGGCGGTATGAAGAAATGGAAAGCGGTGCTGATCACCGCCTGTTCCGGAATCCCCACCATTTTGGGCGCTCTGCTGGGTTATGTGCTGGGTGAGATCGGACCCATGGGTCTGACGGTCAGCCTGGGTTTTGCCAGCGGCGCAATGCTGTATGTGGTTTTTGGCGAGATCCTTCCTCAATCCATACTGATGTACCACAGCAAGCTCCCTGCCTTCTCCACCATCGTCGGCATTCTGGTGGGTATGCTCATCGTATTTCTGTAAAACGCACAAATCGCCTCGCAGCCAAAACTGCGAGGCGATTTTTATCTGTTACTTTGCGTAGTCTTCCCCGTACATATCCGCAACCGCCTGGTGGGCAGCCAGCTGCAGCTGGGCAGCCAGGTCCGCATCCAGCTCGTATGTCAAGCCGGTGGAAATATTGCCAACACAGCTCTTGCCCAGCAGTGTCTCATAGAACACGCAGGCGTTGAGGTAGCGGCCGCCGGTGGTGGTTCCGGCGTGGAAGTGGTCGGTCAGGCAGGGATCCTCCGTCACCAGGGGATTGGCTCTGGCGATCTGCCAGGCATCGCCGCAGGGGATCTGAGGCACGCCGTTCTGCTGGGCAAGATAGTCGGACACTGCCTTGATCTGGTTGTACTGATTGGTCTGTACCGCTTCCGTGCCGATGCTTGCATGGGCGGTGCTGTATGCCCAGGTCTGATACCAATAAAGCTGGGCATCGGGATTATTCTGCTTGAAGTGATCGAACAGGTTCTTCACATAGGGCGTACAGGAATTCAGTGCCGCCTCATAAGTGCCGGTACGTTCCGGAGAGAAGTGCTGCTGCAGAGTGATGATCTCCCAGTCCTCAGCCTCCAGAGCAGCGCTGAGGGTGGTAATGCCGTAGTCCGTCCAGCGGCCCAGAGCGTTATGGACATAATATTCATAGTTGGGGGTATCGTCCTGGAGCCAGGTCCAGTGCTGCTCCACATTGCAGCCGCCGTAGTACAGGTTTGCAACGAACAGCTCTTCGCCATTGGCCTGCGCCATCTTGTGCAGCTCCTCACCCAGCCGCAGGCTGAAGGAGTTGCCCACCAGCAGGATCTTTTTGCCGGACTGCTGGATGTTGGTGCTCCAGTGGTTCAGATCTTTGTAGGTAATATCCCCCACCGTCACAGTGGCTTTCTGAGAGTCATACCCCAGCATATTTCCGGTGTAGGGGATCGCCACAGAGGTGTTGGGAGAGGCTGCGTAGGAGTAGACCTCCACATTCTCTCCGATGTTGACCTGACCCATCGTGCAGCCGCTGGCGCAGCCGAAAATGGTACCGGTAGCGCCGTTTTTATTTTTGGAGCTGATCAGTGTGGAATTATCCACGCTGACGCTCATTGCGCTATAGTCAGTGTTGCTCATATGGAAGCTGAAACAGACGTAATTTTCCGCAATCAGGGTAGAACCGGTGATCCGGCTCTGATAAGCGGCATTTTTCTCGTAGACCGTGACACAGGGACCTGCCAAAGCTCGCACCGTCATATTTTCCACCACGATAGCACCCTTAGCCACCCGGATGCCCACATCATAGTGGACCAGTGTGCCGTTTTTGACGGTAGCCGTCTGATTTTCCGTACCGGCGGCCTGGATCTGAATACCATAGCCGGTGGTAAGATTGGTCTGGACGGTGTAGCCGTTCAGATCAAAGGTACAGGAATAGGGCAATACGATGGGCGCATCGGTGGTAATATCCTTGCGCAGGGTGATAACGGTATTGCCGGTAGAGGATACCGCCGCTACCATATCTGCCACAGAGGAAACCTGGGTGGTGATGGCTCCGTTTTGCACCAGAGCGATGGTATTTTCAGAGGTCCCCGGCTCTCTGTCCAGGACCTGGTCCAGCACATCTTCAATGCCGGCATTGCCTTTGCCTTCCAGCTGCTCCGCAGTCAGATTGCGCAGTCCCAACTGTTCTTCCACCAGCATTTGGGCATCGAAAACCGTGACCTTGCCGTCACCGTTCACATCGCCCAGCACCGCAGCGGCAACACCCAGAGCCAATCCCAGGATCAGTACAATGCTTACGGACCAGACAATTATCTTTCTGTTCATACCGCTTCCTCCCTAAAAAATTCCGATAGTATTCTTAGATTGTAATTATAAAACATTCCGGGAAAAAGTAAAGAAAAAAGCATCTTCAAAGTCCAGTTTATCGAGCAGTCAATGTAGGGGCGAGCATCGACAAATCGAAATTTGAAGATGTAACGATACCGAGCGGTAATCCACCGGTTATCGCCGCACCGCTCACGAATTGTCCGCCGGGACATCCCGACCGGCAAATCGGAATTTTGTTTCCAGAATCTGTGTATTTTTCCGAAAAGAAACAGGGTTAATGTTTCTTTTGCGGGCAAAACTAGCCTTGCGGAAAGAAAAAGTGTGCTTTCTTCGGAAAGTACATCTTTCCAAGAAAGCAAAAAGGAGAGAATCATTATGAAGAGCAATAACCAGATCAACATTCCCCAGGCACGTCAGGCAATGGATCAGTTCAAGATGCAGGCAGCTCAGGAAGTCGGCGTGAACCTGACCAACGGCTACAATGGTCACCTGACCTCCCGTGAGGCCGGCTCCGTCGGCGGCCAGATGGTCAAGAAGATGATCGAGGCTTACGAGCAGGGTCTGCAGTAACTGACCAAGGGCATCGGTACCGCCGATGCCCTTACATATTGCAAAACCGGAAGTTCTATGGTATACTAATTTCAGAAATCACGAGAGGTGATACCTATGCGCATTCAGGAATCCGGTGAAATGTATCTGGAGACCATTCACGTTCTGTCTAAGAAGAACGGTCACGTCCGTTCTGTGGATATCAGCGAGCATATGGGCTACTCCAAACCCAGTGTCAGCCGGGCAGTAGGTCTTTTGAAAAACGGCGGCTATATCGAGGTGGATCCCAACGGTTATATCACGCTGACGGATGTCGGTCTTGCTACGGCGCAGAAGATCTACGAACGGCACACAGTGCTGACTCAGTTTTTGATCGGTTTGGGCGTAAAAGCGGAAACTGCCGCTGAGGATGCCTGCAAACTGGAACACGCCATCAGCGACGAATCTCTGTCAGCCATCAAAGCATTTATTAAAAGATGAACCTATCCGGGGAGGGCACTTGCCCTCCCCGGTTTTTTACCCCACGCCCCCACTTCCGGTTTATCGAGCTGTTATGCACCGCACCCAAAGGCTTCCCCTTGAGGGGAAGCTGTCAAAAATCTTCGATTTTTGACTGATGAGGTGTGCTGGAAATCTTACGATTACACATTGGTTTTTGGCGAATTCGTAGTATTTTACTGTCCACCACATCCGTCACGCCTACGGCGTGCCACCTTCTCCTCAAGGAGAAGGCTTTGACAAGTGCATCAATCAAACAGCTCGCTAAATTCGGAATTTAAAGGGCGGATGCAAAGCCCCATCCATCCGTTCCACAGAGGAAACCCATAAATACATCCCCTGCAACGCTCCGTCAAACTGCCTGATACATAGAATTGTGGCAGGCTTTGCCAAAAACGCAAGCTTACACAACCGGTGGCAGCAAGTTTCCGAGTTGACGTACAGATTTCTTTTCAGTATAATTTGGGTATCAAGATCACGGAGGCAATGCTTATGATCAGCCCCTATTACATTAATCTGCAAGGTAAATACGGCAACCGGATGGAAGAGTATATCGGTCTTGTGGACCTGCTTTCTCATATGGACCGGCTGGGCATTTGGCAGACCACCGCCACCTGTATCCGCACCAACGCCCGGGAGTCTAACCTCTGCCTGCTGGAGGATCTCAAAAACACCCCCGGTGCCAAGGGGCGTGTGATCCCCGCTTTTCTGGCAGAGCCCCATATCTATGTTTCCAAGGGCGAAATGGAGCACCTTGAAATGTGCCTGCGGGACTGTGGCCCTGCCTGTATCCGGCTGATCCCCACCAAGGGAGGCTACCGGCTGAAGGAAATGGAGCAGGTGCTGCTGCGGCTGGAAGAATATCAGCCCATCATCCTCATCGACCGCAAGGATATGGACACCGACGCAAACTATGACGATCTGGTGTTCCTTGCCCAGCGGTTCCCGTGCCTTAAATTTGTGGTACAGCGGGTATTCTGGTCCAGAATGCACTATGTTTTCGATGCAATGCAGCGGGCAGGCAATATTTATATTGACACCGGCTGGCTCCACACGGAGCGGGGTACGGAAATGCTCTGCGAGCAATTCTCCCCGGAGCGGGTGCTGTTCAGTCTGGGACTGCGCTCCAACAACGGTGCGGCCATCGCCGGCCTGTGCTACGCTGACCTGTCCCAGAAGATCAAGGACGCCATTGCCTGGGATAATTTTGCCGCTCTGTTCGATGAAAAAAATCAGGAAATACTACGGACCAACCGTCACTCTATCCCCAACAAGGTTGCCAACAGCTACTGGAACCGGTATCTGGAGGAAAAACCTATCGGCACCCGGATCATCGACTCCCACGCCCACATCTCCCCCCATATCGCCGGCTGGTTCGCTCCCAATAACGATATAGTGGAGGCCACTCCCCTGTTCTATCAGAAGATGGAGCGGCTGGGTATGGAAAAGGCCATTGTATCCCAGCCAGCGGCGGTGTACGAGGATCCCCGTCAGCCCAACACCCACCTGCTGGAATGCACCCGGGAATACGCAGATAAAATCAGCGGCTACCTGTCCTATATTCCCTTCGGCAGTGATCTGTACACCAAAGAATATATGGACAAAATGTTCGCCACCGGATTCTTCATCGGTTTTAAGACTATGCCCGGCTACAACGGCATCGGTCTGGGGGACGAGCGCTATATCCCAATGTTCGAATATGCCAAAAAGCACGCTCTTCCCATCCTGCTCCACACCTGGGGAGCAAAGGATATCCGCAGCTTTGCAGAGGTTTCTGCCCGGTGGCCGGGGGTGAAGATCATTCTGGGACACTCCGGCGGTCTGGAGGACGGCCGGCAGGAATGCCATAAGGTAGCGCAGGATCCCAAGTATCCCGACTTGTATTTCGAGTTCTGCGGCAGCTTCTTCAGCACCGTTTCCTGGAAGGATTCCCTGAAATTTATCGACTATCGCCGTGTTCTCTTCGGCACCGATGCCAACCTGCACGATGCTGCCTGGGAGCTGGGCCGCCTGCTCAGCGAGGATATTCCCGACGAACAGCTGGATGCCATCCTCAGCGGCAACGCAGTCAATCTTTTTGGTCTTAAATAAAAAGCGCTGCCCGGTGGGTCCCCCACCGGGCATTTTGATCTTCAAATTCCGGTTTGTCGAGTAATCAATGTAGGGCGGGGCCTTGGTCCCGCCGCCCAATAATTTACACATAAATTATTGGGATTTCCGAAGGAAATAACCAATTATCACCTACGGTGATATGATTTTGTTTTACAAAATCATCGGCGGCAGCAAGC
>JAFSFK010000146.1 GCA_017435245.1 Oscillospiraceae bacterium
GGCCCGGCGACAGCCGGGTCGGGGGGATACTGTACGAATTCGCCGAAAAGTATCGTATACTGATGCCCATTGCTGCAAATCCCTCAGTCAAAAATCATAGATTTTTGACAGCTCCCTTTAGGCAAGGGAGCCTTTGGTGGAACATCGCAACTGCTCGACAAACCGGAATTTAGTTAACCAGCGGAAGGGTGAAGGTAAAGGCAGTTTTGCCGTCCTTGCTGGAAACGGAAATATCCTCTCCATGGCTGCAAACAATGGTTTTTACAATGTACAGACCCAGACCCCATCCATCCCGATTTCGGGTCCGGCTTTTGTCCAGCTTATGGAATCGGTCAAAAACCAGAGGGAGTTCCTCCGGTGGGATGGTCTGACCGTCGTTGGAGATCTCCACATAGGCCTTATTGCTGCCCAGACGGATATTAAGCCCCAGTTCTCCTCCGGCAGGGCAGAATTTTACGGCATTATCCAGCAAATTGTAGACCACCTGGGTGATATAATCCTGATTGGCAAAGGTAAAAACCGGATGCTCCGGCATTTCCACCTGAACATCCACACCCTTTTCGTTGATCTTCTGCTCAAAGGTGATCAGTACCTGACCACAGCATTCCCCAATATCAAAGCGGCTTTTTTGCTCTTCAGGGATGCCACCCTGGTCCTGGAGCCGGGAGATATCCAGCATACTGCGCACAAGTCGGCTTAAGCGCTTGGTCTCCTCGGAGACGATCTGCATATAGTGGGGGTGCTTTTCCGCCGGAATGGTACCGTCCAGCATACCGTCCACCATACCGGAGATGGTGGTCATAGGGGTCTTCAGCTCGTGGGAGACATTGGCAACGAACTCCTGACGCTGATATTCACTTTTTTGCAAAGAGGATGCCATATTGTTAAAGGCCAGTGCCAGCTCCTGCACCTCCTCCGGGGTGGAGGGATCCACCCGGACACGGGCGTTTAGCTGTCCGTGGCCAAAAGCGCTGGCTGTTTTTGCCAGATCTCGGAGGGGATTGGCCTGTTGCCGGGCGAAAAGCGTCATAACTACACCGGCTGCCAGAACTACCAGAATGGATATGGACAGATGGATGTCCAGCATCTGCTTTATAACGGCACGGGTCCGTTCCACAGGCGTAGACACAAGAACAAAACCTACATCACGGCCCAGAACATCCTCGATGGGCATACAGACCAAATACCGGGAATCCGGATACAGTCCCTGCATCCGTCCGGTGCCGGTGCCGCAGCCGGTCTGCAGTACCTGCTGCAGGAAGGCCTGATTCTGGATCACAAGACCCCGATGCTCACAGCCCAAAGGAGCGTCGGAGCATAGAACCAGCTGACCACTTAAGTCGCAGATCACCGCATCCGCTTCGGACACTCTGGATGCTACCGACAGATTGATGAGGAAATCCTCATCGGACAGGGAATTTTCAATATAATAGGCAGAGGCCAGGGCGGAAATGGTTTCGCAGTCCTTTTTTAATCCTTCCATCGCCTGGTCATCCAGATAGTTTCTGGCAAAGATCTGGAAAACCGTACCCACCAGCAGCAGCGCCAGCAGGAGTATGATGGCACCGGGGAAGAGAAACCGGCTGAAGGAAGATCGCATACTTACAGCACCTCGAACTTATATCCCACGCCCCAGACGGTTTTCAGGCTCCAGCTTTCGCTGACACCCTCCAGCTTTTCCCGCAGACGCTTGACGTGAACATCCACCGTCCGGGAATCGCCGAAAAAGTCAAAGCCCCATACCTCATCCAACAGCTGGTTGCGGGTATAGACCCGGTTGGGAGAGGAAGCAAGATAGAAAAGCAGATCCATTTCCTTGGGAGGTGCCTCTACCTTCTTGCCGTCTACGGTCAGTTCAAAGGCATCCATATCGATGACCAGCTTATCAAAGACAAGCCGGCGGGCCTTTTTCTCCACGGTGTTGCGGTCGGAACGGCGAAGTACAGCCTCGATCCGGGCCAGCACCTCCCGCATCTCAAAGGGCTTGGTGATGTAGTCGTCGGCACCGGATTTAAGACCTGTGATCTTATCGTCTGTCTCGCCCTTAGCGGTTAACATAATAACAGGAGTTTGCCCTTCGGAACGGATGGCCTTGCACACAGTCCAGCCGTCCATTACGGGCATCATTACATCCAGCAGCACCAGATCGGGACGGATGGAACGGAATTTCGTAAGGCCCTGTCCGCCGTCATCGGCAGTGGTAACAGCGTAGCCTTCCTTTTCCAGATACATCTGCAGCAGCTCCTGGATATGCTTATCGTCCTCAACGATCAAAACAGAAATAGCCATAATGGGAACCTCCTATAATCGCAATAGTTTCCTTTTTCGCCATTATATCACGAATGGGGGAATTGTAGTGAATAAATTGTAAAGACTTTGGCCCTAAAATGTTAACAGACAGGTTGCCCTTGCAAATCCCCCGGTTATGGAGTATGATATAAAAAATCAAATTCCGATTTAACGCTCTGACGAGCGAATTGAAAATTGAAAGTTGAAAGTTGAGAATTGTGGTATTTTCCTTCGGAAAATAATTTAAAACGTCGGCGTAGCCGACACAATCATTTTCAATTTTCCATTTTCCATTTTCAATTATTATCGAGCGTTAGCTCGATAAACCGGAATTTATGGAAAAGGAGTTTAATATGTTTATCCTTGAAATTCTAAAAGCCATCCTTTTTGGTATTGTGGAGGGCGTCACCGAGTGGCTGCCGGTATCCTCCACAGGACATATGATCCTGCTGGATGAATTTGTAAAGCTGAGAGTCAGCCCGGAGTTTTATGAGATGTTCCAGGTGGTGATCCAGCTGGGTGCCATCGCTGCGGTGATATTGCTCTTTTTCCACAAGCTCAATCCTTTTACTCCCAAAAAGGACCAGATCCAGAAGCAAAATACCTGGCAGCTGTGGTTCAAGGTGATCGTAGCGGTACTGCCCTCTGCGGTGATCGGTCTGCTGCTGGATGACTGGATGGATGCGCATCTTTATAATTATGTGGTGGTAGCCATCACCCTGGTCGTTTATGGCGTGGCGTTTTTGTTTGTGGAGAAACGCAACGAGGGCAAGCAGCTGAAGGTTCAGACCGTCTATGACATTGATTACCGTACCGCTCTGCTCATCGGCGCATTTCAGTGTTTGAGCTTGATCCCCGGTACATCCCGGTCCGGTTCCACGATTTTGGGAGCCATCCTGTTGGGTGTGGGACGCAGCGCAGGTGCGGAGTTTTCTTTCTTTCTGGCCAGTCCCACTATGCTGGGCGCCAGTGCGCTGAAGCTGCTGAAGTTTATGCTCTCCGGCGTGTCTGCCACGGGCACGGAGATCGCCGTGCTGATCGTAGGTTGTATCGTCAGCTTCCTGGTGAGCGTTTTGGTGATCCGGGGACTGATGGAATATGTCCGCAAGCGCAGCTTCCGGGTGTTCGGTGTGTACCGGATCGCCTTGGGCGCCTTGGTGCTGGTGTACTTTATTATTAAGAGCCTCGTGACATAAATCCCGGTTTAGCGAGCCGTTGTTCGTTAGAATCCGTAGGGGCGGATCTGTGTATCCGCCCGTAAAAACCCCGGTATCTCTAGGGCGCATACGCAGATGCGCCCCTACGAGGTTTGACTTACAGAACTGCTCGATAGACTGGAATTTGAATAAAAAACAACCGGCGTGGGAAATTTCCCACGCCGGTTTTGACGTTTATTATCTTACGTACTCGATGACCACACGGCGGTTGGGCTCGGTGCCAACGGAGTAGGTGGTGATCCGGTCGGTATCCTGCAAGGTAGCGTGGATCACGTGACGCTCGTAGGCGTTCATAGGCTCCAGGGTGGTGCGGCGGTGTGCCTTCAGCACCTGCTGTGCCTTCTTGCGGGCATAGCGGCGCAGGGATTCCTCCCGCTTTTCCCGGTATGCCTCAGCATCCACATTGATGCGGATGTGGCCCTCGATACCCCGGTTAATGGAGTAGTTGGCCAGATGCTGGATAGCATCCAGAGTATCGCCCCGGCGGCCAATCAGGTAACCCAGATCCTCACCCACCAGATCTACCAGGTAAGTGTTGTCCTCACCCTTGATGGCATGGGGAACAGCCTTGGAGCCCATATGCTCCAAAAGACCCTTAATAAACTGCTCGATCTTTTCCTCTACGGAGCCGGGCTGGGCAGGTGCGTACTCCTTGGGGGCAGCGGGTGCCTTGGGAGCCTCAGGCTTACGCTCGGCTTTGGGAGGCTTGGGTGCTTCGGGCTTCTTTTCTGCCTTAGGCGCTTCCGGCTTGGACTCGGGCTTGGGAGCCTCTGTCTTGGGGGCAACAGGCTTTGCCTTGGGCTTGGAACGGGAAGCGGAACCCAGAGCAGACTTGGGAGCTGCAGGTTTTTCAGGCTTGGGATCGGGAGCTTCATAGGTCACCTGGACCTTGGCAGGCTGGGCACCGAAGCCCAGGAAACCGGGCTTGGCCTGTGCCAGAACCTGGACAGACACGCTGTCCCGATCCAGACCCAGCTGGGCAAGGGCAGCCTCGATGGCCAGATCGATGGTCTTGCCCGTAGTAACGATGGTCTTTTCCATTTTTTATTCCTCCGTGTTGTGACCGTACCGGTTGGGATCGTAGTTACGACCCTTGGCGTAGGGGCGGTCGGGGATACCGGACATAGCGGCCGGCTCCTCATGCTCTTCTTCTACAATGCCCTTCTTGGCGGCATATTCCTTAGCGGCGGCAGCCTTGGCAGCATCCGCTTCACGCTGCTGCTTTTGCTGCAGCTTTTTCTTGCTGGTATTCTGGGTGATGCCGTCGGGATTTGCGGCACGGCGCTCAGCACGCAGGCGCTCACGCTCAGCCTCAGCCTGTTCCTCTTCCAGAGCACGGGCAAGGCGTACGGCATCCTCAGCGTCATAGATCTTGCGGTAGTGCTTGGTCAGGAACACATCCATCACCAGGGAAACGATACCCTGAACGAACCAGTAAAGGCTCAATGCGCCGGGAACGGTAAAGCCGATCCACAGGGACATCAGGGGCATCATATACATCATCATCTTGTTGGACTGGTTGGTCTGAGAATTCTTGGCGGCCTCCTCGTCCTGAACACCCTTTTCGTTGGTGATAACAGAGTTGTTCATCTTCTGGGACACCAGCATACTCAGCACTTGGCTGCCCGCAGACAGCAGGGGCACGATGAATGCGCCGATGTGTGCCCAGTCAAATGTGTCCCAAGTCCAGATCTTCCACTGGGGAACTGCGCCCAGATTGATATTCAGGAAGTTGAACTCCATACCCTGAAGGGTATCGGGATTGGCGACGATGTTCTTCAGCTCCTCTGCAAACTGGGGGATCAGAGGTGCAGCGATCAGCTGATCGTAGTACGCATTGTTGGAGAAAGCGGATTCGGCGCCGGCCTTGATGGTTTCCACGATCTGAGCAGCCACTTCCGCAGTCTCACCCAGCATATACACGATAGGCTCACGGACTACGGTATACAGAGGGATCAGGATCAGCAGGGGAATAAAGCTCCACAGGCAGCCACCGCCCATAGAGACACCTTCCTGCTGGTAGAGCTTCTGGGTCTCTTCGTTGAGCTTCTGCTGATCATTGGCATATTTTTTCTGTAGCGCCTGAATTCGGGGAGTCAGGCGGGACATCTTCATCGTACTCTTCTTGCTCTTGGCGGTAATGGGGAACATGATCAGCTTCAGCGCCACGGCGAAGATGATCAGAGCAATACCGTAGTTGCTGGTAAAGTCGTACAGCACAGACAGCAGCCAGCCGAAGGGTACACGGATGATATCCCATAAACTAAATGCGAGAATCATAAATGTTCCTCCTTAGGGAACGGGGTCGTAAACATCACCTTTATAAAAAGGATTGCAGCGCAGCAGCCGTTTGAAGGCCAGCCAGCCACCCTTTAAGGCCCCATATTTGTTGATAGCTTGGAATGCGTATGCCGAGCAGGTAGGACGGAACCGACAGCAGGCGGGAGTATGGGGAGTGATATGGCGCTGATAGAATCGGATGAGGGCAAGCAATATCTTTTTCATTGTGCCTCCGAACGTAAGACACCGGCTTTTTCCGCCAGGGACAGGTAAGCGTGGGTGAGTTTCTGGAAGTCGGCTTTGATGCACCGGCTTCTGGCAACTACAACAATGTCCCATCCGGGAGTGAACTTGGCTTCGTTGAGCCGATAGACCTCCCGCAGGCGGCGGCGGACACGGTTACGGACAACCGCATGACCCAGCTTTTTGCCCACCGTCACGCCTACCCGGTTTTGGGCAGAGCGGTTGCGCCGGGCATACAGCACCAGATAACTGTTTGCCTGGGCGGGTGTGGCGTAAAGCCGCCGAAAAATATGATTGAGTTTCAGCGCACTTGAGAATTTCATAGGATTATCTCCCCGTATGGCAATTGACAAAGCCTTCTCCTTGAGGAGAAGGTGGCACGACGAAGTCGTGACGGATGAGGTGTTCGCCGAAAGAAGGACAAGGAAGTAAAACTGTACCGCACACCTCATCAGTCAAAAATCAAATAGATTTTTGGCAGCTTCCACCTAAGGCGCTAACTGTCCATAAAGCCACATTGTGGCAACGGACAGTAAGTCCTCAAGGAGAAGCCTTTTATTTCACC
>JAFSFK010000147.1 GCA_017435245.1 Oscillospiraceae bacterium
TGTACAATAGAATAGTTCGTATTGATTGCGATGTGGGTCCACCTGTTCCCATTCCGAACACAGAAGTTAAGCACATCTGCGCTGACGATACTTGGCGGGCGACTGCCTGGGAAAATAAGTAATGCGAACACAAACGCCACTACTTCGGTAGTGGCGTTTTTCTTTTCTTGACGAATACCTAAATAGAGTTATAATAGATTTATTACAAACTACGGAGGCTTATTATGAGCAAGCTGATTCTTTTTCAAGGTGATTCCATCACTGATTGTAATCGCAAACGGGAGGAATGGGGCAGCCTGGGTGCCGGTTATGCAGGTATGACTGCCGGTGAATTGGGTGCAAAGTATCCTTATGAATATGCCTTTTTGAACCGTGGTATCAGCGGCAACCGGATTGTGGATCTGCACGCACGGGTGCGCCGTGATATGGTCAATTTGAAGCCGGATTATATGTCTATCCTCATTGGCGTCAACGACGCTTGGCACGAGTACACCCAGCAGAACGGTGTGGATGCGGAAAAGTTCGAGAAGCTCTACGATATGCTCATGGAAGAATTGCGCCGGGATCTGCCAGAAACCAAGCTGATGATCCTGGAACCTTTTGTGCTGCCTGGCTGCAAGACGGATAATAATGAAGAGCATCCCAATCGCTGGGAGTTCTTCCGGGAGGAGGTTGCACTGCGAGCACAGGCGTCCAAGCGGATCGCCGAAAAGTATGGGATTCCGTTTGTTCCCCTGCAGGAGATGTTTGACAAAGCAAATGCGGACGCTCCTGCTGACGGTTACTGGCTGGTGGACGGTGTGCATCCTTCCGTAGCGGGACATACGCTGATCAAGAGGGCGTGGCTTGAGGCATTTGAAAGGATCCGTTAATACATAGGGGGAGATTCCTAATGAAACTACTGCTCAGCCCTGATAGGGTCCAAAAGTACCTGTGGCGCATCGGGATATCTAAATCTGTAAGTCCCGATTTGATTGGCCTGAATCGATTGATCCATGCGCAGCTGACCCATATACCGTTTGAGGCACTGGACGTTTGGGGAGCCGGTGTTTGTCCCAGCTTGGAATCGGAGGATCTATTCCAAAAGATCGTTACGGACCATCGAGGCGGCTACTGCTTTGAACTGAACACTTTATTCCGGGCACTGCTGAACAGCCTTGGGTTTGATGCCTATCAGGTGATCGCCAGTCTGGTGGATGAAAACGGTGTTGCCGCACCGCCTGCCCACAACGGAATTATCTGTGTGATCGATCGCACCAAGTATTTTATTGATGTGGGCTTTGGCGGACCAGTGCCCTTTTCAGCGATGGTGCTGCAGGAAGGTTTGCACGAGAGGTTTCGGCTGGAGCAGCGGGGAGATTTCTGGTATTTGTTCCGACAGACTGAGGATGGGGAGGTTAATTTCATCCGATTCCGGGATGCTGCGGCAGAACCCTGTGAGTTGGTCCCTCTGAATTTTTATATTTCGCAAAAGCCGGATGTGCATTTCCGCCACATTCTGCGGGTCAATCAGCGTAAGGAGAACGGTGTGGTATATTCTCTGGTGGATCACGAACTGACGATCCATTCGCCGGAGGAGAACCGTATAATTGCTGTGCCGGACAGAAAAACACTGGATGAGGTCTTGCAGAAATACTTTGAAATTGATCCTCGAAAAATCAACATTCAAAAGGGATACTGATTATGTCTGCTTTAATGCTAAGACTGATTGCCTGTGGGGCAATGCTGTTGGATCATATTGGTTTTGTCTGCGGCAGCGGGGTTCTGCGTACTGTGGGGCGGATTGCCTTTCCCATTTTTGTGTATTTGATTTACAACGGTTATCGACATACTTCGTCACCCGCCAAATACGCACTGCGGCTTGGGATCTTTGCACTGATTTCCCAGATTCCCTTTTCTTTGTTTTGCCATTATGCCAGCTATTTTCAAAATGGGAATGTTTTTGTAACATTGCTGCTGGCGCTGCTGTGTGTTTGGTCGGCAGATGTATTGAAAAAGAATCGGGTAACAAAATGGTTTTGCCTGCTGCCGGCGGCTGTAGTTTTTGGATTGTATTACTTTGAAATAATAAAATCCGACTATGGCGCAAAGGGCGTTTTAATGTCGATGGTTTTTTGGGCGCTGAACGGGAAAGCGCTTTGGAAACGACTGGTTACCTGTGTGCTTGTGCTGTGTGTGGTGTATTATTTGCCCATTTTGGATTGTGTGTTGGCGTTAATAAGGGGAAACGGCTTCCTGTTCTCTCTGACAAGCTGGGAAAAGACACACGTCTGGTCGCTGCTTGCCCTGCCGCTGATCTTTGCTTATAACGGGCAAAAAGGGAAAATGCCCGGTGGTAAGGTGGGTGCAAAAATTGCCCAGTATGGCTTTTATGCCTTCTACCCGGTACATATGCTCTTGCTGTGGCTGATTGCGAAGTAAAAACCGAATTTCGATTCATCTGGCTGTTTGTTATCGCACCAAAGGCTTCTTGTTGAGGGGAAGGCCTGGATTGTGCGTTTTTTGAACAGACAGATAAATCGGAAGTTAACAAATAACACTACAATACCCCCACCTGGGGAGGAACATTGGTTCCACCTGGGTGGGGGTTATTCTATGATAATGGGAAACGGGGACGGTGAACAAAAATCAAACTGCATCTGCCAGACAATACTCAATCAGCATTGTGATCATTTTCTGATCCTTCTCAGAGAGCTGAGACATACGCTGAGATAGGTTGCTTAGATTCTTTGCGGACTCTTTTCCGGTCAGGATATAGTCAGTGCTGACCTGAAGAATATGGCACAAATTGATTAGGTTGTCAATGCGGATAGATTTGTTTCCTCGCTCCAAATTGGAAATCATCTGAATGGATACATTCATCATTTCCGCTAGCTGCTCTTGCGTGTAGCCTTGCTGTTTTCTGCGGTTTTGGATACGTTTTCCGATTTCCTTCAAATCAGCCATATTATCACCCCGAGTATTAATCTACAAAATCATTATATGAGCTTTTAGATTAAATAATAAGCACCTATGGGTTGACAAAATTAAACTAAAGGTGCTATAATGACCGAAAGAATTAACCGAAAGGCTGATTTGAAATGGGAGTGGAAAAGAAATACTTCTATAATGCAAAGACCCATCGGCTTCATATCAAGGGCTGTTGTCGTTTTAGCGAGAGCCTTCCGTATAACACCGTATTTTTTGATACCTATGATGATGCCCTTGCCTATGACGGCCGGTCTGTTGGGTTATGTAAGATCTGCAAGAAGAAAGCAGACGGGGAGCATAGACAATGAGCAAGGGGCGTTTTGAAAGAACTGTGCAGAGGCGGTTTCCGTGGGCAAAGCTGGTAATTGCTGCCGGGGTTGTCTGCCTGCTGATAATTGTTCTGCTGTGTACCTGCAGCCAAACACCGGCAGAGAATGCGCCTTCCCAAACAGAAACGGCTGCTGAGAAGAATCCGGATTCTATTGCCATACCGGGGTATGAGGCGTTGGAGCTGAAAGCGGGCAGTAAAAAGCAGACTGTTTGTTTGCCCAATCCGCCGCAAAATTTGTGTTATTTTCAAATATCGCTATATTTGGAGGACGGAACACTTCTGTGGCAGTCGGAGCTGATCGAGCCGGGAGATACCTCTAAACCAATGCAGCTGACAAAGGAACTGGAAAAGGGCACATACACCAATGCACTTTTGCGTTATGCCTGTTTCCGGCTGGACGACCGGTCACCGCTGAACGGTGCGGAAATGAAATTAACCCTCTGGGTTAAATAATAAAAAACAAAGGAGAAACCAAAAATGAAAAGATTATTCGCAGTTCTTCTGGCGGTAATGCTGGTGGCTTCTATGGCAACCGTGGTATCCGCCGAAAACACCACCACCCTGACCACCACTGTCCCCGCAGCGACCTATACCCTGAATATCCCTGCGGATCAGGAGATTCCTTTTGGTGTGCAAAAAACAGATATTGGCGAGATTAGTGTAACCAATTCTACAGGTTTTGCTGACGGCAAAAATTTGAAGGTCACTTTCACATACGCAGATTTCGAAAGTGCCAGTAATTCTACAACGATTCCTTTTGAACTTACCATGTTACAAAGTGAGGGCTTTAGTACTACAAGCGTTCCTGATACTTGGAAGGTTAAGAGCGGAGAGTCCATAGAATTTACAGGGAATACGGATGGCACGGTTAAAGAGACTGTGGCTTTGGGAGGTTCAGGTGGACT
Source organism: Oscillospiraceae bacterium (assembly GCA_017435245.1). Classification (GTDB taxonomy): domain Bacteria; phylum Bacillota; class Clostridia; order Oscillospirales; family Oscillospiraceae; genus Faecousia. The sequence goes on from JAFSFK010000147.1 coordinate 4,207, forward strand.
ATGTCATGTTGGCGTTATAATTAAAAGCAGCTCCTGGGGTAAGGCGCTTGCCGGTGATTATACCGCAACCATTACATTTACTGCAGAAGTTGTTGTAGAGTAATCTGCAAAGGTAATAACTATGAAAGCAAGGTCAATTATACGAATAACGATCACGATCCTGCTGCTGGCAGCATTGACCTTGATGTTCAGCATTCCCGTTGCGGCAAGTAGTACCATACTGACTACCTCCGTCCCATCCTCCTTCGTCCTCAGCTTGGAAATAGAGGGGAAGGGAACTGTCACGGTCAACTCGGTAGCGTATACGAAAACGAACGCACTGGTAATTCCCAGGAATACGGCAACTGCCGTACAAGTGCAGCCGGATAAGGGGTATTATCTGAAGTCCGTCATTTACAACAGCGAAGATATTACGTTACAGCTGAAAGACGGGATGGTAACCTTACCTGCACCGGAACAGGATTCCTGTTTGCGGATCACCTTTACAGTAAAGGCAACCGGTCCGATCACCGGTGATGCCGGCTACTATACTGCTGGGATTGCCGGAACAGTGATGGTATTATCTCTTTTATGCCTTGCAATGCTGCTGGCTAACCGAAAAAAGAAACATAGCAACTAAAACGATCCCTCCCATTGGGCGGTGCACCACAGTGATAAATCGCCTCAAAAAGGCGTTTATCCACGCCATACGGCGTCAAAAATGCTCGTAATACCCAATATTTCTGTGCTTTTTTCCTTGTCTGGCGAGAATCTCCGCCTTTTTGAGGTGCGATGCAGTTTTGAAGTAGGAACTTTTCTTCAAGACAAACAATAAAATTCCCGGAATGCTGACGCATTTCGGGAATTTTTTGTGCAGTATTGGAGAAA
>JAFSFK010000148.1 GCA_017435245.1 Oscillospiraceae bacterium
CTTCGTAGCCCTCAGCACCGAACATCTGACGGAAAGCAAGACGGCCAATGCGGCCAAAACCGTTAATACCAACTTTAATAGACATGATATTTACCTCCATTTATAATTTTAGAGTGAAGAGTAGAGAGTGAAGCGTGGAGATGTGAGTGAATTATCTTCACTCTTCACTTTTCAATCTCAACTCTGCAAATAAAAAAGCCTTTGTCCCTTAAATAAGAGACAAAGGCGTAATTATACCTCTGCGGTACCACTCTTGTTCCAGCTTTCACCGGCACTCGTTTACGCTGTATCGGGCGTGCCCGGCGCAGCCTACTAAAAGTTCGGTGCGCTGCTCCGAGGGGATATGAGCCATCGTCCCTTGCTGCCTTGCACCGTCCGGCAGCTCTCTGAAAAGGGGAGGGATGCTCACCTGTCCTCATCTGTGCATTTACTATTATTTCTGGGTGGGATCGTAATTGGGTCCGAAACGCAGGTTGGCAAACTTGCCGGTGGTGTCGGACACGGGATGCTTGGGCTCGACTACGGGAGCTTCTGCTTCTTCGGTGGAACCCACCAGAGCCTGCAGGCTGGCAGAAATTTCGTCAGCCACATCGTCGGCGGTGGTCTTGGCGCTGCGGCGCTCTACCCGGTCAAAATCAAAAGCAGTGACTACCTTAGGCTCGGGCAGATTGGCGGTCTTGATGCGCTCCAGAGCGTTGATGCAGGAACGGATCTGCTCCTCCAGCTCTTCGATGCGCTCTACAGCAACCTTCTTGGCTTCTTCCACACGGGCATTTTCTGCGGCGATAACAGCATCGGCGTTGCGGGAATTTTCAGCAGCAGCCACATTGGCGTCGCTGAGGATCTGCGCACATTTTGCCTCGGCTTCTTTGACCATCTTATCGCAGGTCTTCTGGGCGTTGACGATGGCATCCTTCATGGAAGCCTCGTTGTTGCGGTACTCCTCCAGCTTGCTGACGATCACCTTCATTTTGCTCTTCAAAAGGGCATTTTCCTTATATAAGGTGACGTAGTCCTCAGTCAGGGGCTCCAGAAAGGCATCCACATCCTCCATGTTGTAGCCGCCAAAGGTGGCTTTGCCAAAGGAGATCTGGTCGATCTGTTGGGGTGTAAACATAGTGTAACCTCCCTAAGTAGGTTTAGACATAGCTCTCTACAGCGCCCTGGATGTTTTCCAGGTCACCCACCACAGCCATATTGTGGGGGCAGAACAGGTAAGTGCACTGAGCGATCTTCTTGACGCTGCCGTCCAGGGCGTAAACACTGCCGGACAGGAAGTCCACAACACGGCGGGTCAGAGACTTATCAACATTTTCCATATTCAGGATGACGGCCTTTCTCTTACGCAGCTCATCGGCGGCCTTAGCGGCATCGTCGAAGGTCTTGGCGTGGAACAGGACTACCTCCTGCTTATTGCCCATATTCAGCACCTGGCCGTTAAAACCGCTGGAAGCGGAAGCGGCGGGGGCAGCAGGTTCAAAAGAAGAACCGGCTTCCTGTGCTGCGGAAGCAAAGGGAGAAGTGCGGCGGGCGGTACGGGCTACAGGCTCCTGAGCCTCTTCCTCATAATCGTCCATCTCGTCATCGTAATCGTCATAATCCTCATCGGCGTAGGGCTGGGCAAACTTTTTCACATTGTCCCAAAAACTCATTTTTATGTTTCCTCCTAATATACTCACATCTTTATGGATGAGATTTACCATAGTCCCTGGCACCGAAGATGGCGGTACCCACACGAATCATCGTACTTCCGCAGGCGATAGCCTCCTGGAAATCATCGGACATACCATAGGACAATACATCTACCCGTATATTATCGTCTTTTTTTGCCCTTATGTCAACAGCAAGGTTATAAATTTCTTGAAAAAATTTACGAGAATCTGTCGAATTTTCGCAAATTGGGGGGATTGTCATGAGTCCACGGAGCCGAACGTTGCCGAAATTGCTCATTTGTTCCAGAATTTTGGGGAATTCCTCCAGGGGCATACCGGTTTTACTTTCCTCGTTCCCCACATTGATCTCCAGCAGGATGTCCTGTATGATGCCCTGCTTGGCAGCTTCTTTCTGGATGGCTTCCAACAGGCGCAAAGAATCCACGCTCTGAATGAGGTCTACTTTGCCCACCACCTGCTTGACCTTGTTGGTCTGCAGATGACCGATAAAGTGGACGGGAGCACCCTCGTAGGCGTTATCTGCCAGCTTGGCCACAAGCTCCTGGACCCGGTTTTCACCGCAGCAGTCCACACCGGCGGCAATGGCCTGGCGGACAGCGTCGGCGTCATTCATCTTGGTGGCGGCGCACAGGAGGATCTGCTTAGGATCACGGCCGGCTGCGATGGCAGCGGCTTCCATTTCCGCCCGGATCCGGGCTACATTTTCAGCAATGGACATAGTATAACCTCTTTCTTTAGACGGATAAATTCCGGTTTATCGAGCTGATGCTCGATAATAATTGAAAATGGAAAATGGATAATGGAAAATGATTGTGTCGGCTTTGCCGACTATTTAAATCATTTCCCTGCGGGAAATACAATAATTTTCAATTTTCAACTTTCA
>JAFSFK010000013.1 GCA_017435245.1 Oscillospiraceae bacterium
GACTGGGGGATTCGCAGTAATCGGTATCAGTATACGATGGTTTTATGCAAATTCGTACAGTATCCCCCCGTCAGCGCTATGCGCTGCCACCCCCCTTTAGGCAAGGGGGGCTTCGGATCCTACGCCTAACCTTCTGCTCGCTAAACCGGAATTTGAATATCAAAAGAAACCGCACATCCGTATTGGATGTGCGGTTTTTGCTTATTCTTCGTCGAAATCCTCGTCGGTGGCGCAGGGAGCGGCATCGGACTTTGCGGCGTTGACGTATGCCATCAGCTCTTCGCCGGTGATGGTCTCCTTCACCAGCAGGAATTCAGCGATCTCGTCCAACAGTGCCCGATTCTCTGTCAGAACCCGCTTGGCATCCTCGTAGCAGGTGTCCAGGATCTTTTGAACCTCCCGGTCCACGGTTGCGGCAGTTTCCTGAGAGCAATCCAGGTATGCCTGACCCTCCAGATACTGGTGCTGAACCGCAGCAGGAGCCATCAGACCCAGCTCGTCGCTCATACCGTACAGGGTGACCATGTGCTTGGCAAGGGAGGTGGCTCTCTGAATATCATTGGCGGCACCGGTGGTTTTTGCGCCGAACACCACCTGCTCGGCAGCACGACCGCCCAGAACGGTACGCAGATCCACCAGCAGCTCATCTTTCGTGGAGAGGAACTTTTCCTCCTCCGGGGTATACATCGTATAACCCAGCGCACCGGAGGTGTGGGGGACGATGGTGATCTTGGTAACGGGGTCGGCACGCTTTTCCAGTGCGGCCACCAGAGCGTGACCCACTTCGTGGTAGGCCACCATCCGCTTTTCTGTGTCGGTGAGGACGGTGTTTTTCTTTTCCGTACCGGCGATGACCACCTCAAAGGAGACCATCAGGTCCTCCTGATTCACGGTCTTGCGGCCCTGACGGACAGCTCTTAAGGCAGCTTCATTCACCAGATTGGCAAGGTCGGCACCTACAGCGCCGGCGGTTGCCTGAGCGATCTTCTGCAGATCCACATCCTCGGAAAGTTTGATCTTCCGGGTATGGACCTTCAGCGTGTCCAGACGGCCCTGGAGGTTAGGCTTATCCACGATGATCCGGCGGTCGAAACGGCCGGGACGCAGCAGCGCCTTGTCCAGGATCTCCGGACGGTTGGTGGCGGCTAAGCACACGATGCCCTTGGAGGAATCAAAGCCGTCGATCTCACCGAGCAGCTGGTTGAGGGTCTGCTCCTGCTCGGTGTTGCCGCCGTAACGGGAGTCACGGCTGCGGCCCACGGCGTCGATCTCGTCGATAAAAACGATGCACGGTGCCACCTTGGCAGCCTGCTGAAACAGGTCACGGACACGGCTGGCACCCATACCCACGAACATCTCCACGAAATCGGAGCCGGAGATGGAGAAGAAGGGAACGTCTGCTTCACCGGCTACCGCCTTGGCAAGGAGCGTCTTGCCGGTGCCGGGAGAGCCTACCAAAAGCGCACCCTTGGGAAGCTTTGCGCCGATCTCGGTGTACTTCTGGGGATTGTGGAGGAAGTCAATGATCTCCTGGAGGGATTCCTTGGCTTCATCCTGACCGGCTACATCCTTAAAGGTAACGCCGGTCTGCTTTTCCATATAGACCTTGGCCTTGCTTTTGCCAAAACCGCCCATCATACCGTCGCCGGTCATCCGCTTGGTGAGCATCCGCATAAACAGGAAGATCACACCGAACATCAGGGCGTTGTAGAGGATCATCGTGATGAGGGAATTGTCCTCCACGATGGGCTGATAGACTTTGAAGCCCAGTTGGTACAGCTCTTCTGCCAGAGCCAGAGCATCTCCGTTGGGCAGACCGGTGTAAAACGCCTTGCGCTGGCTGGCAGGCTTTTGGTCTTCCTCCTTGGTCATATAGATGATCCGGTCATAGCGCATCTCCACCTCGGAGAGGTTGCCGGAATCCATTGCCTGCCGGAACTCCGTATAGGTGGTTTCGGTGTACTGGCTCCGGGAGACCATATTATAGATACCGGAGATCACCAGCACGATGGCAAGAGAGATGATCAGCGGCAGCCATATACTGCCCTTAGGCTTTTTGTCATTGTCCTGGGGTGGCTTGTTGGGTTGATTGTTGTGTTGCTCCATTTTGCATCTCCTTGGGGCTGAAATCATATTTTTACACATCATAACACATTTTTTGGTCCAGTGCAACGAATGATACCGCCTCATAGCGTAAATTTTCTGTTAATTCCTGTCAATGAAAATTTGCTGTTGAGTTGCGGTGAAAAATCTGTTATAATGCTTATTAAGTATTCTGGAAAGTATGCCTAAATGCAAATTCCAATTTATCGAGCAGTTATATGCTGCGTACAAATGATTTCGCCGTAGGCGACCTACTTTCTTGTTTCGCCAAGAAAGTAGGCAAAGAGGCGACACGGTGAGGCACTGAGTTGATTGCTCCCGCAATCAAAGCCGCCCTCCCCGTGTCCTGTTGCGGTGCCCTGTGTGCGCCTTGGCTAGAGCCGGCGTTGCACACAGACCGCTGCCACTCGCTCAGGTCGCTTCTCCCGCCCCCGGCGGCGCTCC